>JAPHTU010000329.1 GCA_026196145.1 Gammaproteobacteria bacterium | reverse complement strand
GCATTAACCGAGAATGACTTTGCCTACATGGCGGACGTGGACATTGATGGAGGCAAGCCGTTTTATGAGCTGGAGATTCCGTCAGTTATATATCAAGACATCAGCCGGCCTGATTTGGGTGACCTTCGTGTGTTGAATGCCAACGGGGAGGTGGTGCCGCATGGTTTACGCACGGCAGCGCCTGAAAAGACCAGCCAGACCGAAACACGGGATGTGCCTTTCTTTCCCTTGTATCAGCAGGCGGGTAAGCATATCGATGACCTGCATATCAATATTCAAAGAAATGCAGAGGGTGAAGTTATCGATATCCGTAGTAGTCCGGAGCAGGGCGAGACCGATCGTTTGGCTGGCTATCTTCTCGACCTGCGTCAATGGAAGCAGGCTATCGATCAAGTAAAGCTGAACTGGAAGTCTCCCGCAGGCGCCACGTTTATTCGCAGGCTGTCGATTTCGAGTAGCCGGGATTTGACGCGCTGGCGCCTGATTGCCAGCGGCAGACCATTGGTCAACCTGTCGTTTCAGGGACACCAGTTGAAAGAGGACAGCATTCAGCTATCTACCGAATCAACACACTATTTACGGCTGCTGTTCGAAGACCAGAAACCCGGACTGGAGATTGACAGTGTGCAGGTAATAAACACCCGCTCATCGCAGCAACAGAAGCGTAACTGGCAACAAGCTAGTGTCTCTGTGGGTAGTGCTCCGGGTGAGTATGAGTTCAATCATGCGATGAAAACGCTGGTGCGCCAGTTACGCATACAACTGCCGGAGAATAATACGGTTGTTCGTGTGCAGGCGTTATCCAGGCCAAGCAAGGAACAGCCCTGGCGGCACCGGGGTTCAGCATTGTTATATCGACTCGATGTCGATGGTGTTCAGATCGAGAAGAAAACACTGAATATCTCGGCCTCCAGAGATCCATACTGGGTTTTACGGGTTGATCAACAGGGCGGTGGGCTGGGTTCCGGTCTACCAACGGTTGAGCTGGCCTGGCAGCCACAGAACCTGGTATTTGTAGCCCGTGGTTATGCGCCGTACCGGGTTGTGTGGGGTAGTGCGCGGGTCAAGCCGGTATTAAAAAATGCAAACCAGATACTGGTTGCCGGGCGTGACGTGACGCAGGCGGGTAGTTCGGACAATTCGGCTTTAATCGGGCAGGCACGCTGGTTGCTTCACAGCGTGCGGCCCGTCAACAAGCAGATGCTGGAACCTGAAAAGGAACAGATTAACTGGCGGCAATGGATATTATGGAGTGTGCTTGTGCTTGCCGCGCTGGTGTTAATCGTTATGGCTGCCCGCCTGATGAGGAAGATGGCTGACTGAACCTTGCCAGGCGGTACGATGATTACCCCTGAAAGTAAATTTCTTCATAGGGTTGAATAACAACAAAGCCCTCACCTTCAAATTTCATTTGAATGGATTCGCCGCTGCCTCTGCCAAGAAAGGTCTTGAAGCTGACATCGGTGCGCAAATCGGGTTGCAGGGATCCTGACCAGGCAATAGTGGCGTTGGGGTCGGTGATGACCGGATTACCCGGTGTGACTCTCAGGGTCATGGGGTCGTAGTGGCTGGTAATCGCGATCATGCCTTCGCCTTCCAGGCGCACGTTGAATAAACCACCCGCCATCATGGCGGTTACCTTCTTCATGATATTGATGTCCCAATCAATGGTCATTTCCAGCGCCAGGATGTCATTGCCATTAACATAAAGCGCCTCATCCTTGAGTTCAAGAATGGTGATCTTTTTGCCCTGATCCGCGAGGTACAAGGCACCCAGGCCCTCGGCACGGGTTAATCTTGCGCCTTCGCCGCTCACCGCCTTTTTCAGAAATTTGCCGATACCCTTTTCCAGAACATTCTCGCGCGTAAACGTAATATCACCCCGGTAGGACACCATGGAGCCTGTTTTAATCCAGATTTCAGTCTCAAGGTTAATTTCCAGTAATCTTGCATCTTCCAGCTCGAATGTCCCCTGGCCACGGTCGCGCTCGGCAGTCTGGTTAACAAACTGTTCAATCGAATAGCGGGATTGAGTATTCCCATCATTGGTTGCTGTCATCGGTTTTCCCTGGACTGGTGAGGGTGGTGGATTGGCAGGTTCTGTCATTGAGCCGGGCGTGGTTTCAGCCTCTATATTGCACATTGCCCCAAGAGACTGAATTTTCTGGCTTAATTGTTCCGCCTTGTCCCGGCTTAACCCCCGCTTGATGACGCGGGCCGTGCCGGACAGGAGTGCGGCAGCTTGTTCCGGCGTAGTCTTGAAGAGTTTTGCCAGCCCGGTAGTGGTTTCTGCCTTATTGGCGCCCTGGGCCAGGGCGCTCTGTAAAATGACGCTGTATGTTTCCTGCTGCATGTCGACCCTCTATTTGTAATTCTTTTAATGAGTATACAGTGGCTAAGGTACTTTATGGGGTTGCTGTTGAAGTCGGGAGATTGGGCAGCCTTGTTAAGGCAATGGTAGTATACGTACCCTGCAGTACATTATTTTCCAAAGGACTGAAATATCAACACGGACGAACACACGCTCATTCCGCGCTCGGAGCACGGAATATCACGTAAAAACATCAGTGAAAATGCCCTCAAGGTACTTTACCGACTGAACAAGGCGGGCTATGCGGCCTTCCTGGTGGGCGGTGCCGTGCGCGACCTTTTGCTTGGCAAGCATCCCAAGGACTTTGATGTCGCGACTGATGCCAGCCCGGAGCAGGTGCATGACCTGTTCCGCAATTCGCGCATGATTGGTCGTCGTTTTCGTATCGTGCATGTGCGCTATGGCCGGGACATTGTCGAGGTTACTACCTTTCGTGGTACGCATGACGATGCCCACGAGGGTATTGCCCATCAGAACGATGATGGACGCCTGCTTCGCGACAATGTGTATGGTGATATCGACAGTGATGCCTGGCGGCGGGATTTGTCGGTCAATGCGCTGTTTTACAACATCAAGGATTTTTCGGTACTGGATTTTGTCGGGGGTATGGCTGATATCAAGGCCAAACAGCTGCGCATTATCGGCGATCCGGAAACCCGCTATCGTGAAGATGCCGTTCGTATGCTACGGGTTGCGCGCTTTGCGGCCAAGCTGGATTTCAGCGTAGACGAGGAAACGGCCAGACCCATTTCCACGCTGGCATCGTTACTGGATGATATCCCGGCAGCACGCCTGTTTGATGAGGTGTTGAAGCTGTTTCAGAAGGGGCATGCACTGCGCAGTTTCGAGGTGTTAAGGGAGTATGGGCTGTTCAGTTATCTGTTTTTGCAGGTAGAGGATAGTCTGCAGGCTGATGATTCCGGCTATGTTGAGCAGTTTATACGCAATGGCATGCAGAATACCGACAGCAGGGTTAACGAGGGGAAGTCGGTCCAACCGGCATTCCTGTATGCGTTCCTGCTCTGGGGGCCCTACCGTGAAGAGCTATCATTTGCCGAACGGCAGGATATGACCGCCATGATCGCTGCGGGTCGTGAGGTGTTTGGCGCACAGGTCGAGCAAACATCCATACCCAAACGTTATTCAATCCAGGCACGTGAGATCTGGACGTTGCAGCCACGTTTTGAACAAAGGCAGGGCAAGCGGCCCTTGCGCCTGCTGAGTCATCCACGGTTTCGTGCGGCCTATGATTTCCTGTTGTTACGCAACCAGTCGGGTGAAGACCTGCAAGAGTTGTGCGACTGGTGGACAGAGTTTCAGGAGTTGGATGAGGCCAAGCAGGTGGCAGCCACACGGTCCAGTGAAGGTAACGGCGGACGTAAAAGACGCCCCCGTCGCAGAAGGCGTAAACCACCTGTAAGCAACTGAGCCTGGTGAGTGTACTTGTCTATATAGGGCTTGGGAGTAATCTGAATGATCCGCAGCAACAGATTGAGTCGGCACTGCTTGCATTGCAGGCAGTGGCAATCGATTCAACGATGACAGTCTCAGCTCGCTATATCACGCAACCGGTAGGGCCACAGGATCAGCCCGATTTTGTCAATGCCGTTGCCGGCTTTCATACCCACCTGTCCGCGGATGAACTGCTGGACCGGTTGTTTGAGATTGAAGATGCACAGCAGCGGCAAAGGGGGGCGGAGCAATGGGGGCCACGTACGCTTGACCTGGATTTGTTGTTATATGGTGATGAGATGACTTCCACCGACCGCCTACAGATACCGCATCCACGCATACACGAACGGGCATTTGTATTACAGCCGCTATCCGATATCGCGCCTGAATTGCAGATACCGGGCCAGGGTACAGTATCTGGTCTACTGGCCAGCTGTGACTTGTCCGGCATTAGAAAGCAGGTAAAGGATGTCTGAGAAACAGCCCGGTTACATAGCCATCGAGGGCCCCATCGGTGTGGGCAAGACCTCGTTGGCACGACGTCTGGCAAAGACCTTTCAGTCAGACCTGTTACTGGAGGGGGCGGCAGAGAACCCGTTTCTTGAACGTTTTTACAGTGACCCGAAAAGTGCCGCGCTGCCAACACAGCTGTTCTTCCTGTTCCAGCGTGCGCAACAGATGCAGGACATCCTGCAAGGTGACATGTTCTCACCGGTCAGGATTGCCGATTTCCTGATTGAAAAAGATCGCCTGTTTGCCGAGTTGACGCTAAGCGCTGATGAGCTAGAGTTGTATGGCAAGGTGTATGAAAGCCTGTCGATTGATGCGCCAGTACCAGACCTGGTGATTTACCTGCAGGCGCCGGTAGATACCTTGATGGAAAGGATCGCATCACGTGGTATTGTCTTTGAGCAAGCGATGAGTGCGGGTTATCTACACCGACTGACCGAGACCTATACGCGGTTCTTTCATAGCTACTCCAGTTCGGCGTTATTAATCGTTAATGCAGATACAATTGATTGGGTTCATAATGACGAGGACTATGAACTACTGGTAAAGAAAATCACGGACATAAGCCATGGCCGGCATTTCTTTAATCCGGGAGCAACAACGTTTTGAGTACACACGCCAGCACAAGAAGAAGGACACTGACCGATCTGCGAAAAATGAAGCAGGCCGGCGACAAGATTGTTTGCCTGACTGCCTACGATGCAACCTTTACTGCAGTGATCGAGGCAGCCGGGGTTGATGTGATCCTGGTCGGTGATTCCCTTGGTATGGTGATACAGGGTCATGACAGTACCCTGCCAGTCACCATGGAGGATGTGATCTATCATTTACGCTGCGTAACACGCACCAGTCATTCGTCCCTGGTTATTGGTGACATGCCCTTCATGAGTTATGCGACAGTGGAGCAGGCAATTACCAATGCCGCTCGCCTGATGCAGGAAGGGGGTGCGCAGATGGTGAAGCTGGAAGGTAGTGATACACAGGTAGAGATTGTCCACGCGTTGGCCAGTCGGGGCCTTCCGGTTTGTGCGCATCTGGGCCTGCAACCTCAGGCAGTGCATAAGATTGGTGGTTACCATGTGCAGGGCAGGGGAGAGGATGCAGCATTAAAAATGATGCAGCAGTCCAACTCACTCGAGGAAGCCGGAGCCGATATACTACTGCTTGAATGTGTTCCCGAGGCGTTGGCGAAGGCTATCACGGAAGCAGTTGATATCCCGGTAATTGGTATCGGTGCGGGTGGCGACTGTGACGGGCAAATCCTGGTATTACAGGATGCGATCGGCCTGACTGCAGGTCATGTACCGAAGTTTGTGAATGATTTCTCGGGGCAGCAGATCCACCCCAAGGCTGCCATTGCGGCCTACGTTGCCGCTGTGCGCGACGGTAGTTTTCCGCGTAAAGAACATACCTTCTCATAACATTCATCTGAATCCCGGATGTTGACCGTCTCCAGCGTTGAAGCTTTGCGTGACCAGGTTGCGCAATGGAAGCAACAGGATAATATCATCGGTTTTGTGCCTACCATGGGTAACCTGCATGCCGGCCATCTGGCGCTGATAGATAGAGCTAAACAGGCTGCCGATAAAGTCGTCGCCAGTATCTTTGTTAACCCGACCCAGTTTGGCCCCAATGAAGATTTCGATAGCTATCCCCGTACAATGGATGCAGATAGCGAAGCACTTGTTCAGCATGAGACCGATCTGCTGTTCACACCTTCGGTGGAAACCATGTACGGCACAGGCGGGCAGACCATGATGGTCCATGTGCCGGATGAGTTAAACGATATGTTGTGTGGAGTATCGCGACCGGGGCATTTTAATGGCGTTGCCACGGTGGTGAGCAAGTTATTCAACCAGGTGCAGCCGGATATCGCTGTGTTCGGGCAGAAGGACTTTCAGCAATTGGCCGTGATTCGCCAGTTGGTTAAAGACCTGGCGTTCCCGATAGAAATTATCGGCCATGAGACCATGCGTGAGGCCGATGGGCTGGCCATGAGTTCCCGTAATAACTACCTGGCCGAGCAGGAAAGACAACTGGCGCCACATCTGCAAAAGGCCCTGTTAGAGCTGACTGAACAGATAAAAACTGGCAGGCAAAAGACCGAAACGGCAATAAAAAACACACTTAAACAGTTGGAAGAGAATGGCTTTGATGTTGAATATGTCGAGATCAGGCGACAATCTGACCTTAAAACACCTGAACTTGGTGATAACTCGCTCGTTGCGCTGGTGGCGGCTAAATTAGGGCGAACTCGGCTTATTGATAACTGTCTATTTGAGTTAGAATAGCTGTTCTGGTTAAATGCGCGCCTCGAAAAGTACGGAACGACAATATGCAGATCACAATGCTCAAAGCCAAACTACACCGCGCCTGCGTAACGGACGCGTGCGTGGACTATGAAGGCTCCTGTGCAATTGATGCTGACTTTCTCAAGCAGTCGGGTATCCGTGAGTACGAACAGATTCAAATCTATAACGTTACCAACGGTGAACGCTTCACTACCTACGCCATCCAGGCCGAGGCCGGTTCCCAGATCATTTCAGTGAATGGTGCTGCCGCTCACAAGGCCAATGTCGGTGACCGCATCATTATCTGCAGTTACGCTCGCATGACAGAAGAGGAAGCGGATCAATACCACCCCAAGCTGGTGTACTTTGACGAGCACAACAATGTGACCGGTGTACGTAACCAGATTCCCGTGCAGAAGCCACGCCTGGTATCCAACCAGTAGATTGAAATCATTTGCGCCGGGTTAACGCGCACATCACTGTCGTTTAATTTCTCTTGTTAATCTTTTTCCAGCGGGCAAACAACGTTGAAAATTGATCCTGCCAAAAACCCTCTTGATAAGCTGCCACCTGTTCTTAAGAAGAATTTAGATAAAAATCTATGTACCTGTAATGAAGTTCTCAAGATGGATATTATCAATGCCATCGCAAATGGGGCGACAACAGTGGAGGATATTAAAAAACTAACCTATGCCACAGTGGGAAGTGGCTGTTGCACTCAACAGGTAGAGCGGTTGATTGAGTGTCTCTGCGCGCCAGAAACGGAGAAGTAGATCTCTTCCGGAAAAATAGGGACCATCCCTCTATATGTGGATTTTGCGTAGAATAGACTTTGTTCTTGGTATTTAGTTATAGAGATAGTGGTGCTGTATTTCTCATATGCTTCAAACATGTCGCGGAGGAGGCTGAAGACAAGGGTGCCGTCAGCCAGTTTTGTCGCTGTCGCATCTCTTTATCAACATGACTTGCGGTTTCATAAGCAGAGTCGAGATGGTTCTGCCAAGTGTGATGCCTATGAGACCAGAGATGATGAGCATGTTGTTATCGGCGTCGTGTTTGAAATACCGGAATCGGGAAAGGCTGAGCTAGACAAACACGAAGGTCTTGGTAATGGCTATGAAGTAAAATTAGTCGAGATTAAAACGTTTTCCGGTGAAGTCATTGAGGCGATCACTTACTGTGCAACACATATAGATCCTGTATTACAGCCGTACCATTGGTACAAAGAGCATGTGCTGAAGGGTGCTGAAGAACATGGTTTGCCCGAAGAATATCTCAAGCGCATCATCAATATTCAATCTATTCCCGACCCAAAACCTGAGCGACATGAAAGTGAGATGGCAATTTATGCCGACTTACCCCTGATTACTACATAGGTTAACTTTATATGTGTAGCTGAATTGACCTGTATTAATACCACCGAGTTGATAATTACATATACTGACTAATCTGTTCATGGTATGCAGTTGCATTATGCGGTTTCCGTCTAAAAAATATACATATCGTCGATTTATACGACTGTTGTCGTTTTTGCTGCTGTTGCAGGGTCTGTTGCCTGTGCAACTCCACACCGTGCTGGTGCGTGATGATAATGGGCGGTTGCTGGAAGTCTGTACCCTGGAAGGGGTTAAAACGGTTGTCATGGATGAACATGGCGACCCGGTTAGTGATTCCACCCAGGGTAATGAACGCTCTGCTGCCATTGTATTTTCCCAACTGGTGGCAGAGGCCCTGCCCGATACGGCTGAACCGCTAGTTATTTATTCTCCTCCTGCTGACTTTCACCATCCCCTGGTCCAGATGCAGGTTATTTCCATAGCACCTCCAGGTCTCCTGCCTATTCGGGCGCCCCCCATCGTCTGATATATCCAAGATGTTACAGCGTTGCCAGTGGCCGCGCTGTGAGGTGTCGTTCCGGGCATGTTGGCCGGGCGACAATATTCAGTTGTCGTTGGGTTTATCCCGCTTAATCAATGTAGGTGCTATGAGAAAATCGAGTGCTTTTTTGCTGTTCGTGACAGTTGCTGTCTTGCTTATTGCATTGACGGTTGTTGATGCGAGTTACCGTCGGCATGGAGCGGAGGAGGCCCTGCAACAACGAGGGCAGCTGGTGGCCGAACTTGCCCTGACTGATCTTGCCTTGTTTACAGAAGCGCGTTACACGCGCCACCCGAGCCAGTCTGATCTGCATTCGGCCTTTCAGGACCATCCAATGGCGCTGGAATATTTTCCGACGGGTTCCTTCCTGTCGCCTCCACGGAGGTATAGGCCATGACGAAATTCATCCGCAAGCAGCGATACCTGATTGATTTCACGTTGTCATCATTATTACGACGTAAAACCAAAAATCTGGGCCTGCTGCTGGTCTATACCCTGATCGTATTTATCCTTGCCTCGGTGATGCTGTTTACCCATGCATTGCGTAGCGAGGCCGGAATCATCCTGCAGGAGTCACCGGAGATTATTCTGCAACGCATGGTGGCAGGACGACATGCACTCATGCCTGCGGAGTACCTGGAAAAGATTGGTCGGGTGCGTGGTGTCGTTCGTAAGGAAGGACGCCTGTGGGGCTATTTCTATGATTATGCGACGAAGTCCAACTACACGATGATGGCCGCCCCGGACAAGGGGCTTTCAAATTCAGAGGTCATCATTGGTGCCGGTATTGCGCGTGTGCGCTGGCTGGGTATTGGAGATTTCATTTCCTTTAATTCGTTTGATGGCAAGACCTATACCTTTGAGGTAAAGGAGATACTGGATTCCGAATCAGAATTGGTCAGTTCGGACCTGGTGCTGATGTCGGAAACTGCGTGGCGGACAACACTGGGCGTGCCGGAGGGGTACTTTACCGATATCGTTCTGTCGGTACGTAATCCCCGCGAGGTGAGCAAGATAGCAGGGAAGCTGACACTGAAACTACCGGATACACGGCCAATCCTGCGTGATGAGATCCTCAGAACCTATGACAGTGTGTTTGCCTGGCGTCAGGGTATTACTTTTGTATTACTGGCCGGCGCTGTACTGGCCTTCGTGATATTTGCCTGGGACAAGGCCTCTGGTCTGAGTGCAGAAGAAAAACGCGAAATTGGCATATTAAAGGCCGTCGGTTGGGAAACCGGTGATGTGTTGCACATGAAGTTCTGGGAGGGAGGGATTATCTCGCTCAGCGCCTTCATGCTTGGCTACCTTGCGGCCTATGTGCATGTCTTTTATGGCTCGGCCGTGCTGTTTGAACCGGTGCTCAAGGGCTGGGCAGTGCTGTATCCCGAGTTCCATCCGGTGCCTTTTATCGATGGCATGCAGGTGGCCACGCTGTTTTTCTTTACTGTTTTTCCCTATACCGTCGCCACGATAATTCCTATCTGGCGTGCCTCAATCACCGATCCCGATACGGTCATGAGGTGAAGCATTATGTTGATTGAATTAAACGATATCCGGAAGGTCTTTAACCAGGGCAAGCACAATGAGTTCAGTGCGATACGTGGTATTTCATTACAGATCGAACCCAACAAGGTTACCTGCCTGAAAGGAGCGAGTGGTTCCGGCAAGACCACGCTGCTATCCATGATCGGCTGCCTCTCCCGACCAACATCCGGGCGTATTACGCTGGGTGAGCAGAACATCTCCGGTTTGCCGGAACGTTTCCTGACCGATATACGCAGACATACCTTTGGTTTTATCTTCCAGAAGTTCAATCTGATCCAGGGCTTGTCGGTACTGGAAAATATCATGTTACCGGCCTATCCACTGGGTACGCCTCATGAGGCATTGATGGACTATGCGCACAGCCTGCTGGGTCACTTTGGATTGAGCCGTCTTTCCACCAGCCCTGTTGAATGGCTTTCCGGTGGCGAGGCGCAACGGGTAGCAATTTGCCGTGCCATGATCAACGACCCGGAGATACTCATTGCCGATGAACCGACAGCCAATCTGGACAGCAAACTGTCACGCGAATTTATGGGCCTGGTAGATGATCTGCACCAGTCAGGCAAGACGGTGCTGATTACCAGTCATGACCCCATTGTGTTCGACTCCCCGGTGATTAACCGGGTGGTTGAGATGTGTGACGGACAGGTTTTGAAGGACGAGCCATGTTACTGAGTCCGGCTATTCTGGCGCTTATTCTGGTTTCGGTAACCGTGAGCCTGATGCTGTTGCTGGCGAGTGGTTTTGCTATTCAGATAATCACACTCTGGGATATCAACAGTGGCAGTGAACAACAACTGGTACTGGAACGGCGTACCTATTTGATCTCTACCCTGCTTACCTGGGCGTTTGTTGCCGAGCTGGTTTCCCTGTTGTTATTTGTCTATAACGCAGAGTCGATGTCTGGTCAGTTTGTTGGTGCCATGTGTGCAACCGGCGTGTTGAATGTCAATGTCTGGGGTTGGCCGACATTGTTTCTTAAAATGATTGTGTTTTTTAGCGGCGCGGCCTGGCTGACGCTAAATTACCTGGATAACCAGGGATATGATTATCCACTGGTGAAGCTGAAATATAGCCTGTTGCTGCTGATTGTGCCGCTGGTGATTGCCGAGTTTGTAGTGCAGCTGCTCCACTTTCAGGAAATGGAGCCCGATGTAATTGTGTCCTGTTGCGGATCGCTGTTCTCGTCGGAGTCCGAGAGCGTGGCCGCCGGGGTTGCCGGAATTCAGCCCCGGATTGCCATGTTGGCATTCTATGTCAGTGGTCTGGCGATGTTGCTGAGCGGTGTCTGGTTCCTGAGGCGCAAGAGTGGCGGCATATTATTTGCCGTGATGGGTGTTGCTGTCTTTGTTATCAGCATGATTGCCATCGTTTCTTTTGTATCACCCTATATCTACGAACATCCGCATCATCATTGTCCGTTTTGTATCCTGAAATCCGGACATGATTTTGCCGGATACTTTCTTTATATCCCGCTGTTTGTCGCAGCTGTGTTGGCACTGGGGGTGGGAGTGATATCACCCTGGGCCAAAGTGCCGAGCCTTGCTGCGAGCGTGGTGAAAGACGCCCCCCGGCTTGCCTGGTTGTCGATGGCGTTGTTTGCCATGGTCTATGCCATGAGTACCTGGATGGTGCTGAGTTCCAGTCTGACCATGCAGGGGGTGTGGTGGTGAACGTGTTCTTCAAATTTATAGAGATCAGTCCTGCGGTACTGATCTTGCGAAATACCAAATCCGTAATAACCGTTCAACTAGCAGAAGGAGCAGTAAGATGAGCAAGCAAAACAATCCTGAACGACGCAAGACGCTAAAGATACTGGCAGCCGTAGGCCTTGGTGGATTTGCAGGCGCGGCAACAGCAGGTTCAAATATTGGCGTCATGATGCCCGGCAAGGGCTGGGTGAAGGCAACGGGAGCGCAGTGCGAGGGTGATGGCACACCGTTACAGTTTATTCCCAAGACAGCACCGGATGACAAACCGCTGCAGGATGAGTTGAAGAAATATCCGAAATGTCCGTACTGTGGCATGAGTCGTACCAAATGGCATCATAGCCGTCATCTGGTGCAGTATGATGATGGCCTTGTTGATGGTACCTGTTCCATTCATTGCCTGGCGATCAGCCTGTCACTGAATATCGATCGTGGGGCCAAGGCAATCTATGCAGCAGATTTTGGTTCCAGTGCCAAGATTAAACCCATGGTGGAAGTCGACAAGGCCACCTATCTGGTGGGTAGCAAGCTCAAGGGTACGATGACCGCCACGAGCAAAATTGCCTTTGCCACAGTGGAGTCCGCGAACGCAGCCCGGGCTGAAAATGGCGGAGACATCGCCTCATTTGACGGCGCCCTGCGTGAAGCCTATCTCAATATGCATGAGGATACGATGCGGACACGTAAGCGCCGTGGTGAACGCCGTATTCGTATGATGAAAAAGATGAACAAGGGTTAAGGCCCGTACTTCACTATATGCCGAGGCATCAGGAATCGTTAGGTTTGATAACCGATCTCCTGATGCCTCGGCCTGTTAAACAGCTGGACAACAAACCATGAAGAAAATGATTCGCCCTATATTATTGCTTTTCGTATTTGCAGTAATGCCAATGTTGGTATACACAGCGCCACTGGATTTTCCCAAACCCGGCCCTAAGGACACCTGCCCGGTTTGCGGCATGTTTGTGGCTAAATACCCGGAGTGGGTGGCAACGGTGCTTTACAAAGGGGGGCATGCTCACCATTTTGATGGTGCCAAGGATCTGCATAAATATTTGCTCGACATGCCCAAATGGGCGCCGGGCCATAAGGCGGAAGATATTGCATCTATCGGTGTTACTGAATATTACGGTCTGACATTGATCAATGCCCGCGAGGCATTCTATGTTATCGGTTCAGATGTCCTTGGTCCGATGGGTCACGAACTGATCCCGCTTGAAACAAGGGAAGACGCAAATGAGTTCATGCGCGACCATAAGGGGAAGAGAATTCTTCGATTTGAGCAGATTGAGTTGAAACTGCTGGTTGATCTTGATAATGGAAAATTCGGGGCTGATGAGTAAGCCTGCTTGGGCTTATGCTTTATTACAGGTGGTGATTTCTGGGCAATAATGGCAATATTCACCCGAAATCGACCCACTATAACTGACTTAGTTATGTCTTGTTTCGCCACAGAGATGTCGTTTGGACGCTGCGTAATTCAGGCTGTGTAGTGCTGGTAAATCGTTTGTTCGACTCTTGAGACAGAAGAAATAATCATCTGGGTATACATTTATTATGTTTAACTTGTTGCCACTCACTGGAAAATTAACGATACGCACAATCCCGGGACAAGTTTAAGTGCAAACCAACAAAATGTCAGAAGAACGTCGTTACTCTTTACGTATTAACGCTCACCTCAGCGCTGAAGTGGTTAACCGCGATGGGAAATCCATGGGGGCGTTTATCACCGATCTTTCTATGGGCGGATTGACCCTGGAAGTCGATGCAATGGTAGTCAAACATATCGAGGTTATTGATGCTGACTCGGGTGAGCCCTACTTTCCGGTTGAAGCCTCGGTCGTATTCACTCTTCCACTCAGCAATACGCTCTCCCGTATTGAAGTACCGTGCCGCCTTGTTAACAAGCGCCGCTTGTCGCAAAACACCTTTAAGATAGGGATGATGATTCTTGCGATTAACGAGGGGCAACATGAACAACTTGCTCATTATATCGATGTTGCGGGCAATCCCTGATCGACCTTTGTGCAGATAGCGGGCATTAAAACTGGGCTGTTATTTAGTCCGATTATGTCTGGTTGAAGACGATATTATGTCTTAAAATAATTCCTACCCCGTATTCCTCATCCCCGCTGCAATAGCATTAATGCTTCGCAGTAGCGGGTTGAGCCATTGCTCGCTCTCTTCATCGCTCACCGATTGATCGCGGAACTTGCTCATCATCGCGATTTGAATGTAGTTGAGTGGATCAAGGTAAGGGTTGCGACGCGTGAGTGAAAGCGCGATGTTGGGTGTTTCCTCCATCAGGCTGCCAATCTGTGCGATCTTTAAAACCATGTCTTTGGCTCGTTCATATTCTTTTCGAATCTGATCGAAGATGGCTTCTGCCTGCTCCTGGTTTTCGCATAGTGATGAGTAGGCATGTGCAATATCCATCTCTGCCTTGAATAGTGACATCTGCGTGTTACTCAGGAACGAATGGAAGAAAGGCCATTGGCGATACATATTCTGTAGCAGTGTAAGCCTTTCCTCGTCATCACCAACCCACTGCTCGAGTGCAGAGCCAATGCCATACCATGCCGGTATAGTATGCCGCGATTGTGCCCAGCCGAATACCCAGGGGATTGCGCGTAGTGAACTCTTGGATCGGTCCAGCACCTTGCGGTGTGATGGCCGTGAGCCAATATTCATCATGCCGATTTCACTGACCGGCGTAGCTTCGTAAAAGTAATCAATCAGGCCTTCGGTTTCATCGATCAGGCTGCGGTAGGCTCTTTCGCCCAGCTGTGCCATTTCTGCGGCAGCCTTAAAGAAGCGTTCATCAATCTTTTCAGGCTCCTCAACGAGGTTGAGGCTGGCCTTTAACAGGCCGGTCATGCCAACACTGAGTTCATAGACCGCAGTTTCAGGGTTATTGTATTTGTAGAACAGGACTTCGCCCTGTTCGGTAAACTTTGTTTCTCCGTGCACCGTGCCGGGAGGGTAGGCCAGGATGGTTTCATGCGTCGGGCCACCGCCGCGAGCCATGGTGCCGCCACGACCGTGAAACAGTCGTATACGAATGTTTCTGGCCCTGGCGATGTTATGTACCTTCACCTGTGCCACGTACAGGTTCCACACCGAGGCATAGATACCGCCATCCTTACTGGAGTCGGAATAGCCGAGCATGATTTCCTGTATGTTGCCGTTGCAGCTGAGTAACGCGCCGTAGGTAGGATTGGATAGCAGGCTTTCCAGTACTGGTTCAATGTGTTCCAGGTCTTCAATGGTTTCGAATAGTGGCGAGATCGAGATATTACAGATCCAGCTGTCGCCCTGTTTTCCGGCAAGTCCGCACAGTGACGCCAGGAACATTACTTCCATGATATGGCTGGCCTGGTGCGTCATGGAAATCACGTATTCGCCAAATGCCTGTGGACTGATTTCATCCTGCATCTTTTTCATCACTGAAAATACCTCCAGCGTCTGGCGCGTATTCTCCGATAGATGTTCACGGTTCGGTGCCGCGCATTCGCTCGATGCAATCAGGTCACCAAGTAAGGACAGGCGCTCATCTTCATTGAGCACCTCATAATCCTTGCCCAGTACCAAGCTCAATATATCGGTAACGGCCTGTGTATGACGTGTGGACTCCTGGCGTATGTCCAGGTTGACCAGGTTAAACCCGAAGGTTTCCGCCAGCCGGATCAGGTCCTTGAGTTGGCTATCGGCTGTTTGCTGGTCACCATGGCCAATTAACGAATCACGTATCTGGTACAGGTCATCGATGAATTCCTGTTGATGTCCGTAGCCCGGTACCTCGGGCAGTGACCCGCCATCGATGGGTTGCATAATGGTGGTTTTTGTCAGATTCAGGCGATGTTTCATAATCGCCAGTTTGCGACGATACGGCTCATACTGGTATTGATTCGGTTTTTCCTTGAAAACCTCTGCGGTTGTCCGATCTCTGGGCTCGAGACTTTCCAGTAATGCCTGTGATGGTGTGCACATGCGGGATGAGAAGGTCAGTATCTTTTCCAGTCGGGCAACACGCCGTATGTATTCCAGCAGGATCTCCTGCGCATGGATGCGCACAGCCCGCTCTGTGGTTTCCGGCAGAACAAAGGGATTGCCGTCGCGGTCGCCACCGATCCATGAACCAAACTTGAGTACGGAAGGAACATTGAGCTGCTCGCCCTGATCGCAAACACGGTTGGCCGCCTTTTCCATATAGCGATAGATGATGGGTACGGCGGTAAATAATGATTCGCGGAAGTAATATAGCCCGGTACGGATCTCGTCCTCGACCTTGGGTTTGGAGCTACGTACCTCGTCAGTTTTCCATAGCGCCTGTATCTGGGTTTCCAGACGCTTGATGATCTCATATCTTTGTACACGATTAAGGCGCGTATCATCCAGTTCCTCTGCGGTCAGAAAGATGCGACGCAGGGAGACCATGATGGTACGGCGCTTGGCCTCGGTCGGATGTGCCGTGAATATGGGTCGATAAGCCAGGTGGTCCAGCAGGGTCTGGAATTGCTCTGTGGTGAGCCCCTTTGCCTTTAACTCGCGAAAGGTGGCATCAAACGAGCCGGGCCACAGGGGTTTTCCAGTTTTAACTTCCAGGCGTCGACGATGGTGCTGGAAGGCCTCTTCGGCAATATTGGTCAAACTGAAGAAGACGGAAAACGCGCGAATGACATGCGTTAATAATTCGGGATCCAGCTGGTTGATGGAGCGAATCAGACGATTGCGCAGGGATGGGTCATCCTTTTTGCGTAACTTGCTATAGCCCCGGCGTAGTGCCTGAACTGTCTTCAGTACCTTCGGATCTTCCTGAGAACTCAGTACATTGCCAAGTAAGTCACCGAATAGCCGTACCCGGCTACGCAGTAATTTGTCTTGTTTGGGATCAACTGCCATAGTTTTTCGCGATATTAATATTTAATACAAAAAAAAGGCGGATCACTTGATGTGTGCCGCCGTTGGTTAAAGCGATTATACCTTAAATCTGTTGGCTCGAATCAACCACGTGATTGATTTCCTGCTACTCCCAATATGTGGGTTAACCACCAAGCCGTTCGATAGCCCAGTCAATATGCTCCTGTAGCATGCCGGATTGCCCTTGGCGCCGTGATTTGAGGGCCTCAACAATCTGTTCCTGATTCGTCTGGCAGTTGCCCAGTGCAACCACAATATTTCTTAGCCAGCGTTCGTGCCCGATACGCCGGATAGCTGATCCCTCCGTATTGGAAAGAAAAGTCGCTTCATCCCATTCGAATATTTCAAGCAGATCGATATCATCCAGGTGATGTCGTGGGTGAAAGTCTTTTTCATGGGTGAAGTCAGCAAACCGGTTCCACGGACAGCAGATCTGGCAATCATCGCAACCATAGATGCGATTGCCGATAAGTGGTCGAAGGTCTAAAGGGATGGCGCCTTGATGTTCAATCGTCAGGTAAGAGATACATAGGCGTGCATCCAGTTGGTAAGGGGCCGTGATGGCCCTGGTTGGGCAGATGTCGATACAGGCCTGGCAATCCCCGCAATGGTTTTTCGCGGGTTCATCAACAGGCAATGGCATATCGGTATATATTTCGCCCAGAAAGAACCAGGAGCCCGCCTGCTTGTTTAGCAGGTTGGTATGTTTTCCTATCCAGCCCAGCCCGGCTTTTTCAGCCAGCGGTTTTTCCATAACGGGTGCGCTATCGACAAAGATCCGGTAACCAAATTCACCTGTCATCCCGGTTAATTCCGATACCAGTTTTTGCAGGCGCTTGCGCATGAGCTTGTGATAGTCACGGCCTAATGCGTAGCGCGATATATAGGCACTGGCTGGCTTGTCCAGTATTGCCTGCATCTGCGCGCAGTCAGGTGGTAAATAATCCATGCGTACCGAGATGATGCGTATCGTATTGGCCACCAGTTCGGCGGGACGGGTGCGTTTCGTACCGTGCAGGGCCATCCATTGCATGTCACCGTGCTGATTGTCGCCTAGCCATTGATGAAGGTAGGTCTCGGCGTTGGCCAGCTCGGTATCCGTGATGCCAATCTGCTGGAACCCCAGTTCCTTGCCCAGCTGCTTGATGGTTGAGGCAACCTCCTGCCAGTCGGTTTTATTATTAGATTCCATTATGCAGGCATTGTAACGGTATAATTTAGGGCCTGTTAATACTATCCAGATACCCAGCGTTGCCCCTTAAATCAGGCCAGACAAGGCGCGCCGAATGCAGTTTGGTTATTCCAAATAAGTGAGGTGCAACACCGTATGGCCTGATTTAAGGGGCAACCCTTCGGGACGGGGCCATTTTTCCCCATGGCGGTGTTGCACTTCGCTTATGTACAATGAGTACATCGCGCTCAGTGCGCCTGGCCATGAGAAAAAATGGCCGCCGGCGATGGGCATATGGATAGTATTAACAGGCCCTGCATCATGAAACACCAATATGATCTATACACTGCCGAGCAGACACGCGAGCTGGATCGTTTAGCGATTGAGTCAGGGGTCGTGAGCGGATTTGAGCTCATGCAAAGGGCGGGGCAGAGTGTGTTTGATCACATCCGACGTCAGTGGCCGGATGCACGACAACTGGCGATATTCTGCGGCGCAGGTAATAACGCGGGCGATGGTTATGTTGTTGCGCATCTGGCCAAACAAGCAGGGCTGGCGGTCAATGTTTATACTCTCGCGGAACCCGGGACGTTAACCGGTGAGGCGCAACAGGCGTGGCAGGCTTGTGTTGATGATGATGTATCTATTGAGACCTTTGTTTCAGGTATGCACCGTGATACGGATCTGGTGGTAGACGCACTACTGGGTACAGGGCTGCAACGTGACCTGGAAGACAGCTGGTTAACGGCTGTAGACTGCATGAATGTTTCACCCTGGCCGGTAGTATCGGTTGATATTCCCTCCGGTATCAATGCCGATAATGGCCAGGTGATGGGCGCTGCCGTGCGTGCTGATTTAACGGTTGCCTTTATCGGCCTGAATCGTGGCCTGTTCACCGGTCAGGCACCTGAGTACACCGGCAAGGTTGTGTTCGATGATTTGCAGGTGGATGAAGGTTGTTATCAGGAAGTTCTTTCAGAGGCCTCGCTAATAGCCGGCGATGTGCTCAATTATCTGCATCCTCGGTCCCGAACACTGCATAAAGGTGCATGTGGTCACGTGCTGGTTATTGGTGGAAACCACGGCATGCCAGGTGCACCGATTCTTGCTGCCAGGGCGGCACTGAGGACAGGCGCGGGGCTGGTCAGTGTTGCCACGCGTCCAGAGCACGTTGATGCAGTGGTGGCTTCCCAGCCGGAGTTAATGGTCAGCGGCATTGAAGACGCCATGGCGTTGAAGCCGTTGCTCAGCAAGGCCTCTGCTGTCGTCATTGGGCCGGGACTGGGTCAGGATGGCTGGGCAAGTTCGTTGCTGAACAAGGTACTGGAAACCCGCCTGCCGGTTGTCGTAGATGCCGATGCCCTGAATTTGCTTGCCGCTGATCCTTCGCATGCCGAAAATTGGATTTTGACACCCCATGCTGGAGAGGCTGCACGCCTGCTGGGCAGGCGGGTGGATGATATTAATGCTGACCGATTTTCTGCTGTCAGGCAGTTGCAACATCAATTTGGCGGTATCGAGATCCTGAAAGGTGCGGGCACCCTGGTAGCCGATTCGCGTATCAGGGTTTGTCGTCATGGCAATCCCGGCATGGCGACGGCGGGTATGGGCGATGTGCTTTCCGGGATTATTGCCGCCTTGGTGGCGCAGGGATTGTCGCAACTGCATGCTGCGGAGCTGGGTGTGTGGTTGCATGCAAGGGCCGGAGATATGGAAGCTGAATTGCGGGGTGAGCGTGGACTGGTAGCGACCGACCTGTTACCGCATATACGCCAGATCCTGAATGGCTGATAGCTTTACCATTGAGCTGCCAGATGAGCAGGCAACCCTGGCGATAGGCGCCAGGCTTTCCGGCATTACGGGGTTGATCTTTTTACATGGTGAGCTGGGTGCCGGTAAGACGACATTTGTCAGGGGCTACCTGCAAGGGTTGGGTTATGAGAGTGCGGTCAAGAGTCCAACATACACGCTCATCGAACCCTACGATATCGCGGGGCGGCGTTTACTGCATCTGGATATCTATCGTCTGGCGGATCCGATTGAGTTGGAAAATATCGGTGTCAGGGACGATCTTGGGCAGGATACGACATTGCTGGTCGAGTGGGCCGAACGCGCGCATGGCTACCTGGGACTGCCCGATCTGGACATC
>JAPHTU010000302.1 GCA_026196145.1 Gammaproteobacteria bacterium | reverse complement strand
GCTCCAGCTTGCGAGGGCGCATAGGGTACGGTTTTTGAATCAGCGGGGCAAGTTAGCCGGGACGGCTCAAATGACAATTCAGGAGTATTGCGTTGCTCGAATAACTCCTATAACTTGACGGGTCTGGCTAGGGGTGTCCCTGTATTGGGGACTGAGATCACACTCTTTGCACCGGGCAGCTGTTCACAGGTCGAGCAACTGCCTCAACCCGGATTTTTCGGGCGTAGGGAAGCCGACATGCTGCCGTTACCTGCGCCACAATACAAGCAGGTGAACTATGAGCGCTATTCCACAGGATTTTATTCAAAAAACCGCCCAGGTGTCCGAGGCGGTTACCCAACCATTCACGAATTCGGAAAAAATCTATATCGAGGGATCGCGTCCGGATATCCAGGTGCCGATGCGGGAAATCACCCTGACGGATACACAGACTGATAGCGGAATTGAAGAGAACCCGCCCATTACCGTTTACGACACCTCGGGTCCCTATAGTGACCCGAAGATCGATATCAATTTATTACGCGGCCTGCAGGATGTGCGCGCTGACTGGATCGCCGAACGTAAGGATACCGAAGTCCTGACTCAGCCGACCTCTGAATTTGGACGCCAGCGCGAGTCCGATCCGTCCCTTGCGAATCTTCGTTTTGAGCATCGACGCCAGCCACGTCGTGCGGTTACTGGTAAGAATGTAACGCAGATGCACTATGCCCGCCAGGGTATTATCACGCCGGAAATGGAATATGTGGCCATCCGTGAAAATCAGCGTTTGCAGGACTTTCGTCAGGATGCGCGTTATGAGGCCTTGCTAAGGCAGCATGCAGGTGAGGACTTCGGCGCCTCTATCCCCGATGAAATCACACCTGAATTTGTCCGTGACGAGATTGCACGCGGGCGCGCTATTATCCCGGCGAACATCAACCACCCGGAACTGGAGCCGATGATTATCGGTCGTAATTTTCGGGTGAAGATCAATACCAATATCGGTAATTCGGCGGTGACTTCTTCTATTGAGGAGGAGGTTGAGAAAATGGTCTGGTCGGCGCGTTGGGGTGGCGACACCCTCATGGACCTGTCCACGGGTAAGAATATTCACGAAACCCGTGAATGGATTTTGCGGAATTCACCCATGCCGATTGGTACCGTGCCAATCTACCAGGCCCTGGAGAAGGTTGATGGCAAGTCAGAGGATCTGACCTGGGAACTCTTTAAGGACACCCTGATAGAGCAAGCCGAGCAGGGCGTGGACTATTTCACCATACATGCCGGTGTGCGCCTGCAGCATGTGCCACTGACCGCCAAGCGTGTAACCGGCATCGTTTCCCGTGGCGGATCCATAATGGCCAAGTGGTGTCTGGCGCATCATGAGGAAAGCTTCCTTTATACGCATTTCGAGGAAATCTGCGAAATCATGAAGGCTTATGATGTGTCCTTTTCACTGGGTGACGGGTTACGTCCGGGTTGTGTCGCGGACGCCAATGATGCGGCCCAGTTTGGTGAACTGGAAACCCTGGGTGAACTGACCAAGATTGCCTGGCAGCACGATTGCCAGGTCATGATAGAAGGCCCGGGACATGTGCCTATGCAGATGATCAAGGAAAATATGGACAAGCAATTACAGGATTGCTTCGAGGCGCCTTTCTATACGCTGGGTCCATTGACGACCGATATTGCCCCCGGCTATGACCACATTACATCCGGCATTGGTGCGGCACAGATTGGCTGGTACGGCACTGCCATGCTTTGTTATGTCACACCCAAGGAGCATCTGGGTCTGCCGGACAAGGAAGATGTGCGAGAGGGCATCATTACCTACAAGCTGGCGGCACATGCGGCCGACCTGGCCAAGGGTTTTCCTGGCGCACAAATTCGTGACAATGCGCTTTCCAAGGCACGTTTTGAATTTCGCTGGGAAGACCAGTTCAATCTGTCACTCGACCCGGAGCGCGCGCGTGAGTATCACGATGCCACCATGCCCAAACAGGCGCACAAGGTGGCGCATTTCTGCTCCATGTGTGGGCCTAACTTTTGCTCCATGAGAATCACTCAGGATGTCCGTGATTATGCTGCAAAGCAGGGCGTGGATGAAAATGACGCGGTTGAACTGGGTATGAAGGAGAAGGCAGCGGAGTTCATGAAACAGGGCGCCGAAATATATAAGGAGGTTTAATTTCAAGTCCTTGCGCAGCAGATGGAGCGTGATTTGACAAATGTTATGTATTTTCGAGCTTGTTTCATTTAGTCTGGGCGTTTGTACCAGACTGTTATCCTAATATTGGCAGGTAACTCGTATAGCGCCCTACAGGTAAATCCAATGATTCAATGTGGGTGATCTGATTTAATTACTAAAGGAGTTGATTCATGAAAAATACACCAATGATTCTCGCGGCCTGTGCTGCCCTTCTGTTCAGTACCGCTGCACTAGCGGAACCCAAGGAATTTCCCAAGGCAGATGCCAATGGCGACGGCAAAGTTGATATGGCAGAATTTGCCAAAAGTGGTTTTGAAGACAAGAAGTTTGAAGAAGTTGATACAGACAAGAACGGGATAATCAGTAAGGAAGAGTACACTACTGCACTGGAAGAATGTGATTAATATCCAACAAGCAGGCTGAGCAATCAGTTTGCTTTGGATTATGAAGCGGCCTCTCTTATCGGGGCCGTTTTTTATGGTCAGGATGACCGGTATGTCGCGGGCGCATGGACGCGCAGGAGCGACGATGCCCAGGATGACCGGGCCGATAAATGCTCCTGCAATATCACACTTCCGTTATCTGATATACAGGGATATAGGAATACTGCACCACACTAATCTTCG
>JAPHTU010000262.1 GCA_026196145.1 Gammaproteobacteria bacterium | reverse complement strand
GTTAAGTACGGCATTGAATAAACCCGTATGATCAGGAGAATCTAGCGCTCAATCATTGGTTTCTTTTTGGTTACCTGCTTCTGGCTTTTCTTCCCCTGACTCTTTTTTCTCTGTAGACGCCTTCGTTGGTGCCTGGTCCATCCCTACGACGCGGATCCAGGGGACCTCCGGGCTTCCCTGCCCCTCTTTTCGGCAAGCGACCCGCTACGACGAAAACCGGCATACTCGCAAGCGCCATCAGCAGTAATCTACGTTTCATATCATGCACCCGCATTAGATAACTATTCCTGTACTCCAAATATAACAGCTCAAATTCGACTGCGGCTGACGCAACGTAAGTGTTTTCTCAATCGGCAGATAATGCTGCGCGGCTTTACCAGCTAATGGCTAACCCGGCCGCCAGAGTATCGGTGTTATTGCCCAGGGATTCCAATGTCTGGGTATGTATATAAGAAAACTGCAGGCCTGAACTGCGGCTTAATGGATAGGCATAGGTGAGTGCCCAGCCGGTATCTTCCCTGTGGTCATCACTATCGACACCATTGATCGTGCTTTTACCGCCAGAATCATAACCCACACTTGCGGCAAGCCAATGGCCGGGACTTAAGGTATAAGTGAGGCTTCCATAAATAATAAACAAGGGATCCTGCTCGAGCTTGTTACCACCAAAAAATTCATCATTCTCCGCATAGAAGGCAACTTCACTGGTAAGATCTACAGTCCAGTTACCTCGGGTATGCATGAATCCAAGCTGGGGCATGAAGGCAAAACGATTTTGTCCCAGGTTAAGCAACTTATCTTCATGGTAATCTCCCGTCGGTAATCGTATAGCCAGACCTGCTACGATGATGGTTTCGGTATCGGTATTGTTACGATAAGCCTTGTATTCTTTTTCACTGAGCGGTGGCGCACCGTATATATTAACGGCGAACCGAACAAAGGTATCGCTAGGCCCATGTCGTGAAGTCGAGGCTGAGGCGCCATTCAGCAAGCCCTCCCAGCGCGCCTCCTGGTATGCCTGGGTGATGTCGACACGGGCTGATTTCTCAAACACATCGAAGGTGCGAATGTACTTGAACGCCCAGGTATCCTTTTCCATTTCCGCATCCTCGATGCGCAGAACAGGATCGAAGCCAATATCAGCCTCGGTATACGCATAGGCCACACCCAGAAAATTTACATCTTGCGGCAGATGATTCCATTGGCGGGGCACAGGTTCCAGGGCAAAAGCGGTTGATACCGAGCTATGTAACCAGGCGGCGAGCACCAGTAGCAGGGCATATAATCTGAACCTGTCGATTAACTTTAGGCACGCGAGCAACATACGTATCAAGATATCATAACCAGCAGGCCGCCTGCGCCTTGCTCGGTATATTCCTTGTCCAGCCTGATAGGATCATTATCTCTCACCAGAGGTGGCAACCCTTTAAGGAGAAGGCCAACAGGAACAACTTTTATATAAATTGAGCTGGCAATTCCCTGGGTTATAATCACCGGTATATCTAATCACATATTCCTAAACATGACGCCAATACCACAAATATTAATATTCCTTTTAATCGCTCTGTTACCTTTTCATCAGTCTATTGCTGCTCATGAGCCATGGGTTAAAACAACCTACCCTCAGGACGAAGAGAAAACATGGTGGAGTGACGACTGGTGGGAGGACGGCAAGCTGGAATCACCTTCTAATTACGATGTCGTCATGGAAAAGATTGAATATGAGAATGGCGATACTACTGTGCCCGCTTATTTGTTCCGACCCAAAACCCCCGGAAAATACCTTCCCGTTCTTTTTCAACATGGTCGTCGCGGGCTTGACAATTTAACTCTGTTGATGCCAAAACGGTTAGCCGCGAGAGGATTCATTGTTCTTGCTCCAGATGTCTTCAATGCGCGTTTCATTGAAAAACTCCCCATGGAGCACGATTATGATACTGAAACAGATGTTGCCAGGGGAGTAGAGCAATTACTTAAAAGAAACGACATTCTCGGTGATAAAGCCTGCATCGTTTCTCACACTCGAGGAGGATACATAGCACTCAAAGCACTGGTAACACACAAAAAACAGGTGAAGGAAATTGCATGTTATGTTTCATCTTATCCACACTGGCAAGACCCTAACTTGCCTGAGCCATACCAGGTCTACCGTTATGCGACAGAAATAAATGATCTTAAAGTTCCCGTCCTGGTTTTTTTGGGAGAGCATGACCAATATCAGCGTATTCGCCCGATCATGGAAGGGATTAACACGCTTAAAGAAAAGAACAGGAACCCAACATTAATCGTTTACCCTGGAGTCGGACGTGGCTTTGATTTTCGCCCGCCCCATGTAAGAACATTTGCTGATGATCTTGCAACAAAGGATGCAATACAAAGAACCGAGAAGTTTATACGGGAAAACCTGGGCCAAACGTCAAACAACAGCCAGTGACAACGCCCCCGATTTACCTGAACCTCGTTTCACTTATGGTTCAGGTCAGCTTATGTTCACTTGGGTACAATAATAACTGTAAAGCTAACCATATTTCCCAAAGTATCCTGAATTCATAACTCCCTATGCATTTATTATATTTACTGGAAAACCTGATGCTCCCGCCAAGTGGATGCATCCTGTTATTCCTGACTGGCTTTCTGTTTCATTACCTTGGAAAGAAAAATATATCACTAACACTGAATCTGCTCGGCACTGTCATTCTTTATTTTTCCAGCATACCGCTAACCGCTACATTGATTGCGTCACATCTCGAATATTATCCACCACTGGATAACGGCAATTGTAATCTCGCCCATGTTAAGTCTGAAGCGATTGTCGTATTGGGTTTCAGGCGGGATGAAGAGGGAAAGGAATATGGAGGCCCGGCCAGTTCTGGTGAAGAGATGGAAAGACTAAGGTATGCGGCCTATTTGCATAAATGCCTCGATATTCCAATATTTACGATAGGTGGTGATGCTTTCAAAACAGGAATCTCTCAACATAAACTAATGAAGGAATCACTTCACAGGGATTTTGGTGTCCAGGTATCAAACGGTAACGGTAAAAGTAAAAACACCTGGGAGAATGCGCTGTATGCAAAGGAACTGCTGGATCAGTATAAAATCAAGCACATACTGCTGGTTACCCATGCCTGGCATTTACCTCGCGCGGTCAAGCTGTTTGAAAGACAGCAATTTATTGTTACGCCTGCACCCACAGCCTACACAAATTTTAATTCTGCCGGACGCGGGATCGGCGCCTGGATACCTTCTGCCAGAGCTGTTCTTGTCAATCAACGACTGTTACATGAAATACTTGGTATTGGTTTATCCAGTATAGTGAAGTAACGAAGGCAGGGACTTCCCGGGGATTAAATCTTATTTTTAATTAACAGCTGGTTATAACAGTCTTACCCCAACTGGCAGATTTGATTTTACAGGTGGACATAATATGAGTGTTTCAAATAAAAAGGATGCTATTCTAATTAGCGTTATGTCAATTATCATACTTATTATATCCACAGTACTGTATTACCAGTTGAAACCCAAACATCATGCTATACCAGTATACAAACGGGTATCTGAGGATGTATACAAACCTTATTTTCATGTGGGGGAAACACGATTTTTTACAAAGGGGGCCCTATACTGCGAAAACCTGGACGACATCAAGCAGTACTATGACCATATGAATGCAAGAAACCGCCCTCGTGTTATTTTGTTAATAGTTTTAGGGGGTTGTAATTATTCAAGTGAAGATAAAGTATATGCTGTACTGGAGGAAGTAACTGGAATGTTTGTAAAAGTTACGCCGCAAGATATAGATGATGCTGCACCACGCTGGATGCCGGCGCTCGAGTTGAATCGAGAATAAACTTTTATCTAAAGTTAATGTATTCAGCTGGCCAGGCTTCGTTTGAAACCGTGTTACGTTATGCGTACTAAGAAGGTAACCATTTAAAAGGTGCGGCTAAGCGCATAGGTGGCACGATTTACAAAATCGAGGACTTTAATACTAGTGGTAACTCGTTGATTTGAAATGGTGGCCAGGGACAGAATCGAACTGCCGACACGGGGATTTTCAGTCCCCTGCTCTACCGACTGAGCTACCTGGCCATATCG
>JAPHTU010000331.1 GCA_026196145.1 Gammaproteobacteria bacterium | reverse complement strand
TGTTGGCAATCATTGCCGCGGCATGCCTGATGGTAATACCTGTTTACCAGTTGCATGAAGAGTTAGTGGATACCCAGCAGCGTGAGATCACGCATCATGCACAGGTGGTAGCCAGCCAGGTTTCGGACAAGCTGCAGTCCCTGTCAACGAACGTTAAGCATATGGCAACGTTACGTGAAGTCAGGGACATGCTGTTGATTGGTGATCGCGAAGAGGTGCAGGAATGGTCAGTCAGAACGCGTAAATTATTTCCTGACTCGGTTGGTCTGGGCCTGGTAGATGAACAGGGCAGGTATATGGGCGATAAAGAGACCCTGCGTATTGGTCCTGCCTGCGCGAGCGATAGCCGCGAGTTCATGCAGGGTACCCTGCATAAAAAACCACCCATTCATGACGAGAACCCCAAATTAGTGCACTTTGATCTGCTGGAAAAGATTTTAGATGAAGACGGACAAGTCGTTGGCATGCTGTTGATGAGTTTTCATTTGTCCATGATGAAGGATGTTCTCAGCCAGTATGTAGAAGATGGTTATCTTTATGAGTTGAAAATCCAGGGTGGTAAATCAATTGCAGTCGCCGGCGAGGGCGAATACCCGCACCGGGTGAGTCTCCCGGTTCCTGGTACGAGCTGGATGCTGGAGGTTAGTGCCGATGACCGCCTAAGCAGGGAAGACAGGCATTTAATCGCTCTTAATGTCGCCTGGCTGTTTCTCGTGCTGCTGATATTCTTGATTGGTGTAGGTCCTTATATCAACCGCCAGTTGATTTCCGATGTGAACAAGGTTCGGGCATTAATGCAGTATAAAAACATGGAAGTGAATAACGTGAATCCACCCGTTGGCGGTATCCGTTTACAGGAGTTTTCCGGGTTGCTCGAGGAAATAGATCAGCTGGCGACAGACATTACCCGGACACGTTCCAGGCTGGAGGCGCAGGCTAATGTTGATGGGCTGACTGGCCTGATGAACCGCAGGGCATTTGAAACATCGCGTGAACGTCTGTACCAGCTAGCCAGTGGGCAGGTGTTGATACTGGTGTTGCTGGATATCGATTATTTCAAGCAGATTAATGATACCTATGGTCATGCTGCTGGAGACTATGCCCTGAAGGCGCTGGGTAGAATACTGAAGAAAAGCGTGCGCAGTACTGATGAACTTTATCGGATTGGCGGCGATGAGGTGCTGGTGGTTTTTACTTCGGATAATCTGGCCAATCTACAGCAATGGTATGACAATCTGACGGTAAGCCTGAGCGAGGAAATGCAGCGGGTTGAAGGCGTGGACGAGGGCGCTACGTCGTTTACCCTGAGTGGCGGTGCAACCAGGCTCGATCCGGCATCAGATAGCACGTTCAGTGTGGCCATGGTAAGGGCAGATACAGCCCTGTACGAGGCCAAAGAGGACGGTCGTGCAAGATTAGTCATCACCTGAAAGCCGCCTGTTTACGGCGTATGTGGTCGTTGACTGATCATGTCATCGGGGGTTTTGTTGCTATGTCGTCATTATTTCCTGCTCAATATTCATTGCGCTGTCAGGTCTGTATATGACCGTAATCATGCGAGCCTGATTTAACAATAGTTAACACTTCCTGCTGCGCTATCCTAGATTACACCTATAGTTTTTTACAGGTTGTTGTGCAATATACACATATAATATGTTGAAATACTAGTGAGCCAGATACCCCCGGCATTGGTGCCGCGGGTGATATATTGGGGAAGGGGGAAGTGACTGTAGAGTCTAATCAGAGTATATCGGTTGGGCGTATGATTTCACGCGTTCTGGCCGTGGCGATCATTTTTGCTGCGGCCCTGATGGCGCTTCCAATCTACAGGTTATATGAGGAATTGCTGGCAAATCAGCAACAGCAGATTGACGCACACGCGTTAGCTATCGTCGACAGAATTTCAGAAACCCTGCATTCACTAACATTAACTACCCGGCATGTGGCGTCGTCTCAGCAGCTTCAGGATATCGTGCAACTGGGCAACGAAGATGAAATTGAGAGCTGGTCGGTAGATACCCGAAAACTGTTTCCCAACGTAGTTGGGCTGGCCTTGCAGGATCGACAGGGGCGATATCTGGGCGATCCAGCCACCCTGCGTATTAGTAAGCTATGTGAGCGGGACACGAATCTATTTATACGTGGCGAACTGATGAGCTACCCGCCGGTTCATGCTGCCAATCCCGAGTTAACGCATATTGATATTATGCAAAAATTGACTGCTGATGATGGTCAGTTTGCGGGTCTGCTATTGATTAGCTATCGGCTGGCTGTCATGCAATCGATCCTGGATAATTATGCGATGCCCGGGTATCGGTACCTTCTGAAAGATAGTCGAGGTGAACAGATCGCCGCGTATGGTGACGGGGATTATTCATATTCAGTTCGACTACCGGTGCCGGAGACCGACTGGCAGCTGACAATTATGACCAACAATCAGCTGGGTGATGACCATTGGCAGCTGATCAAGTTTAGTCTGATGACCTTGATTGTTGTGCTGGCATCGTTTTTTATAGTTGTCGGACCCTATATTGGCCGTGAACTGGTTCGGGATATTTCCAAGGTCAGGGTATTGCTTAAGTATAAAAATCTTGATGAGCACAATACTCAGCAGGAAGATAACAAGATACGATTGACTGAAATTGCCTCATTGCTTGATGATATTGAAGAACTGGCAGGCGAGATAACTCAGACGCGCTCACAACTGGAGTTAGAGGCTTATACCGATGAACTTACCGGTCTCATGAATCGTCGGGCGTTTGAGATATCGCGCGGGCACCTGTCCCGTCTGGCGGCCAGGCAACCTGTTATATTGGCGCTAATAGATATTGATAAGTTTAAGCACATCAATGATACCTATGGTCATATGGCTGGCGATCTTGTGCTCAAGAGGTTTGGTACGTTATTGAAAGACAATGTTCGTTCTTCGGATGAAATTTACCGCCTGGGTGGAGACGAATTACTGGTGGTTTTTACTTCAAATAATATTGATTACCTTCAGAAATGGTATGCCAATATTTCGGCAAAACTTTCAAAACTGCATGTCAGGCAGGGAGTCGTTGTGACGTTCAGTGCGGGTGCTACCCAGCTGAGTCCTGGCAGCGATGAGGTCTTCACGGATGCGATGATGAGGGCAGATGCCGCTTTGTACAGTGCAAAGAAGGCTGGCCGTGCCAGATTAGTCGTCGGCTGACCATCATTCTCACAAGGTTGTCCAGTAGTCCGTTTTTATCAGGTTCAGCCTGTTACGGTCTCGTTTTATCTCCTTTGCCTTCATTTGCTGGCGATTCAACCGGGTTTTGATGTCGATAAAACCAAGCATTCCTACAGGTCGGTGCTAAAATGACCCTTGGGGGTAATGCCTGATGTTTGGGGAAATATCAGCGCATTCACACAAGCTGCAGTGAATATAAAAATAAGGGGAGCATGAGCAGCGTCACACTACAAGAAAAAATCGCGCGGATATTCCTGGTAAAACCTGAAGAATCAAGGGTAGTCATCTACAATCTGGTTCTTTTCGTGTTTCTGGGGGTTGGCCTTGCCCTGGGCAGGGGAACTGCGGATGCCCTGTTTTTCAAACGCTACGGAATAGAGCATTTACCCTGGGTATATGTGTTGAGCGCGCTATCGCTGGCCGCCAGTTGTACCCTGTATGCAGCCTTTGCCGATCGCCTTTCTTCCGAACGTTTTTTTAAATACATACTCGGGGTGTTAAGCGTCGCGCTGCTACTGGTGTGGGCACTGATGCAGTTCCCCGATAATGACTGGTCTTATCCGCTTTATTACGTGGTCTATGAAGTGGCGTCGGAGTTGATCCTGATACATGCCGGTCTGTATTTGAACCAGAATTTGAATGCCCTGCAGGCAAAGCGTCTGGTACCGCTGATTTTTGGCGGGTCCCAGGTGGGTGTTATCCTGGGGGGCGTCATGCTGGCGGTCCTGTCACCATTGATTGGTGTGAGTAACATTCTGCTGATCTGGTTGCTGGCCTCCGTCACCAGTATCGTCATGCTGGGTCGCTGGCATCATCGCTGGGGCGTATCGCCATTCTACCGGGCGGCAAGAAAGCGCAAGCTGTCGGTATCCGATTCGATGTCCGATGTGTTTCAGGGTGTGCGCTTCATGAAACAGTCATCGTTGTTGCGGATGGCGTCTTTTTCGTTGTTTTTCATGGTGATCATGTTTTACGTACTAATCTACAGCGTGAACCAGATCTATACAGAGACATTCAAGACAGAGGAATCCCTGTCCTCGTTTTTCGGCATACTGGTCGCGGTCAACAGCCTGATTGCATTGACGCTGCAATTCTTCGTGGCGAATCGATTGCTGAGAAAGTTCGGCGTGAGGACCGTTAACCTGTTTTTCCCATTCACCAGCCTATTCAGTTACTTGATGCTGCTGGTGAGTTTTACCCTGCCATCTGCGCTGATTGGCAGCTTCAATAAAGATGTCGTGATGACCGCTTTTCGAAACCCGGTATGGAGCCTGATGATGAATGTCTTGCCGGGCAATATCCAGGGCAGGGCGCGTGCCATGACGGTGGCGGTGGTGATACCGTCTGCGTTGTTGATGGCAGGTGTGCTATTGCTGGCGATAAAGGCACTGGGTAGTCCGGTCTATGTGGCACTGGTCGGTTTGATAAGCGCCGCCCTGTATTTATATTTCAGTCAGCGCATGAACCGTGTTTACGTGGCGGAGATAATATCTCATCTGAAGCAAAAGCTGACGCTACCGGATGAAGACGGCAACATGAGGCTTCAAGGTAGTGATAACACAATCCTGCAAGACCTTATCCGCGGAATACAACATCCGGATGATCATATCTACCTGGCCTATGCGGGTTCGTTGATCAAGACCTTTCCCGAGCAGGCGACAGAGATTATTGTTTCACGCCTGCCGGCTGCACAAAGCAAGGTCCGTGATCAGGTGGTGCGCTTGTTGTTGCCATTACAGTCAAAAATGCTGCCTGAAATTCTTTGGCAGTTAATGGATGGTGCCGATGAACGCTTTCAGTCTACCTGCTACTTCAGCCTGATCAAGCTGCGCGATGAAAAGGTAAGGCAGAAGGTTCCCGATTTACTGGCACATGAACAGGCGCGTTTCAGGGCGGTTGGTGTAATGGGTGCTTTTTATCTCGATGAGAAAGACCTGCATGAAACTGCACGGCAGGTGTGGGTCGAATTGCTTTCGTCGGATGACTACCTGGCCAATATGTTCGGGCTTGAGTTGCTGGATATGGCGGAAGACATGCCTGCCCTGGTGGACCTGGAAAAGGTAGATGTAAAACACGCGGTTAATAATCTGACGGCTGTCGGGGATGCCTGCAGCTGCCTGGCCAGTCTAAAGGTATCTGCTTTCCTGCCGAGTGAGCAGATGGGGTGGTTTAAGGAAATACTCATGCACCTTTCCACGCATGTAGACCGTAGCGTACGGATTGAATGCCTGCATAGCTGGATGCATATGGATACCGAGTCTGCCTTAAAGGCCATTGAACAGGCATTGGAAGATGCGCATCCGGAGGTCAGGGAACTGGCTGCAGAGCTGCTAAACAAACTTGAGGCCGATGAGAACACCCAGTTTAGAAGCGCAAGATTGGTGGAAATGGGGGGTTCGCCGCGGGCACAATCTGCGGTCATGAAATCACTGGTTACGAGCGGCTCATCGAAAAGATATTTATCGAACATGGCAATGGCAAAGGTTGAAGAGGTCAAACAGTTGAACGAGGCGTTACAGGTTATCAGGCAGGTGGAAAGTCAATCTGCACAGTCTGCGCTGAGCGTGCTCTCCATCGTGCTGGAAGAGCGCCTGAAGGCGACTATCGATTTGGCGCTACAGGCACTACAGGGAAGCGAGGATGCCGATGTCATACAGGCGATCAGGATGGGCATGCAAAGCCATGAGGTGCAGTATCAGGCGACTGCCTGCGAGGCGTTGCAGGGTCTTACCAACAAGGATATAGGTCGTGCGCTGACTGAAATTATAGAGGCGCCGGATTCCAGCAAGGGCAGTTGCTTTAGTGGCGTGGAACAGGTCATCGACTGGTGCCGTAAGCGAAATGACCCATGGTTACATCAGTGTGCGCAAGCGGTACAGACTGCCTGAGGATTGGTATGGATATATTCGACAGAATTTTGTTATTAAAAAAATCGCCGGTGTTTGAGCAGACATCGACCGATGATCTGCGTCATGTCGCGCAGGCGATGGATATCGAAAACTACCTGAAAGACGAGCGCATCTTTGATATTGGTGAGAACGGTGATCATATGTATGTCATCGTTTCCGGCAGGGTGGGTATATCGCTAAATGGAAATCCCAAGGTGAAGGATTTTGTTGCGGAATTGGGCGCGGGTGAATGTTTTGGTGAAATGAACCTGCTGGATAACCTGCCGCGGTCGGCAACCGTGCATGTGGTTGAAGATACGACAGTTATGACGCTGGACAGTAATCAATTGCGCCAGTTGATTGTCCGTTACCCTGAGCTTGCCCTGGGTATGTTGAAGGGCCTTAGCCTGAAGTTAAGAGATACCAATAAGAATAAATCCTGATGGAGATAATAGTATGAATCGCACAAGCCTGATCGTATTGCTGCCGTTGCTGCTGATGAGTGCCAATACCCCGGCAACGGAAGATGTAGCACCTGTGTTTGAGAAGGACCCGCATAGAAATGAGTTGGGCTTCTTTGACGTGCATGTCTGTAACTGGGCTGACCGGCCAATGTTCTTCAAGTCACTGTTCTCGACCACGAAATTCAATGACATAGAACTCATGACGGTGTATTCGGCGAACGGAAAAAAGTTAACGGATCTTGATATGACAAAATATTTGCAGGTCAAGCGAAAGGGTAAGCCGGAAAAACGTGTTTACCTTGCGGATAGTGACATACCCGCAGACAGCCGTGCCGGCTGGTATCAGGTTAAGGTAAAGACCAAGGATGGCAAGGAATACATCGCCAGAGATTATGTCATTATGAACAGGTTGGCGCGCGCCGAACCTTTAATGCCGGAAGATGGTGCGGAAGATATTGCTATGCCAACGGAGTTGAAGTGGAAGCCCGTGCCTGGCGCCACGCATTACAAGGTGTTTATGCGGGAAGCGTTTGAAAACACGCAGATTCTCAATTCAAAACTGATTCGTGAGCCGAAGATCAAGCTTAAGCCAGGATTATTGCAGCCTGGTGGCTACTATCGCTGGAAGGTGCACGCGCGTGACGTAAATGAAAATATCATCCTGGGTGACTTCAATAGCGGGTCAGTGAATAAATGGATGGAGTTTTCTGTTGCAGATGAATAATATGTCTCTGTCAGAGACAGTTGTATAGGCCGTTTGTCATTACCCTGACTTGTGTAGATGGTTTTGGCAGAATTCTTCATGCAGACACTACGAGCAAGACCATTATTTAACCTTTAGAGAAGATATCGATGAAATCCCGTCCTGTTACCCTGATTGTAGACAGCAAGGAGGTCTTCAAGATCATGAAGCCCATGCTGAAAAGAATGCTGGATAAGCCCCGACTTGTGCATTGCAAGACACATAAGGATGCGATGGACTATATCGATTCAGACCAGTTTGCCGATATTATCTTTGCAGACTGGGACCTGACGGGATACCCGTTCATGCACAGCGTCAGACGTGACCTGGAAAATCATAATACCCCTGTCATTATCATGTCGGATGACACCAAGATTAAAAAAATCGTACTAAAAAACATTGATAGAGAAGCCACATTTTTTCTTGCCAAGCCGTTTCTCGAAAAAGGCCTGGTCAAAAAATTCAACAAGGTTGTCAATGTCATCGAAAGGCGAAGAAAGAACCGGCTTCACCCTGCCTCACAGATTCTGCTGGAGATTAAATTTAATGATGGAAAGCAATATTCCTTACCCCTGATAGATATATCTATCGATGGTTGCCTGCTTCGCGCGCCGCTTGAAACCAGTTGGCATTTCAGTATTTATCAGCAAATCCAGGTTTCTTTAACGATTGAAGAATTTAATATGCCGGTTCATGGCGAGGTATACCGTATCGGTCACGATAGAACCAACCCTGAGAACAAAGACACCGTATTGATAATGATCAAGTTTAGCGACTCGGAACAGCAAGACAGGGAGTTGCAGGAACTGGTGGATGAACTGGGCAAGCGCTGGTAGCTTTTTTCTAAGGCTTGCCGGGTTATGCATGGGTCACTATTCGCTAACGAAAGGCAGAAACGGTTCCTGCCATCCATCTGGGTTTTCATTTTTTCCGATCAGTCGTGCCTTGACCAAGGCTACCTCCAATCCATCCTGATCGATGATCTGCGGGTAGAGGCAATGTAGCTGCTCCACCCTCAATGGCTGTTGCCATGCATATGTTTCCAGTTGCTGTCGTTGTTCATGTGAAAGCCCGTGGAGTTGCAGCAGGGCGGGCGCATCCCAGTAGATGTAATCGTGAATGATCATATTTTCTTTTTCATCAAAATAGTCGGTTCGTATCTGTAGCGTTGGGAAATCACTGGCGGATCGTGTTTCACCGTCAAGGCCTTTGCCGTTACCTTCGGCATCTCTCTGGTACCAGGCGGCCTGGTGTTTATCGCCGGCCGCCTGGTTGACCAGCATAAGCAGATCATCAAAACTGCCGTGCTCCGATCTAAAGCTGACCGCAACCGATTGTGATGGCCGCCACTCGCCGGCATAGTGTTGTGGATTAACGTCGCCTTGATGGGTGGCGGTATCCAGCAATACCAGGGGTCTGCAGTGCTTTTCATCCAGCAGCCAGAACTCAAAGTGATCAATGGCGGGGAAGGGCGTCTGGTTGGCATACATTTCCAGCGCGTCTATCAGTGAAGGTAGGGATCGTTCATGTACGGAGAGATCAGTAACGCCTTGTATCTTTGAATGCGTAATTCCATTGCGCTGCGTCCAGGTGCCATAACGGACCTCGGCGAGGCCGGTATGTGAAACTA
>JAPHTU010000194.1 GCA_026196145.1 Gammaproteobacteria bacterium | reverse complement strand
TCCCGGAACAGGTTGTTATATTTTTATTGATTCTACCTTGATTGGTAATGATATTACTAATCTACGACAGACATCCCGAACCCGGCAGCTATGGCAACAATCCGGGCCGTATTACACATCAACAAGCGGCATGCTTATCAAATCACCATCAAGTTGGCATAGGCAACCACCAGCCATTTTGGCCCGGCCGACTCAAAATTGACCTGTACCCGTGCATGCGCCCCGGCACCTTCCATATTGGTAACCGTCCCTTCACCAAACTTGCCATGCTGTACACGCTGCCCCAGCTGGAACTGACTATCACTCATGGCCGCTCTTGATGGCAACGGGGCAAGCCCGGCATCGTTATAGCGTGGCCGGGAAATACCGGCCCGCGGCCTGATCTCATGTAACAGATTGGCCGGGATCTCGTTCACAAAACGCGATACCTGCTGAAAACTTTCACTGCCATGCAAGGTGCGTGACTCGGCATAGCTCATGACCAGCTCTTCCCTTGCACGGGTAATGCCGACATAGCAAAGCCGTCGTTCTTCCTCCAGCCGGCCACTGTCTTCGCTGCTACGCGAATGAGGAAACAAACCTTCTTCCAGGCCACAAAGAAATACCAGTGGAAATTCCAGGCCCTTGGCGCTGTGCAGTGTCATTAGCTGCACACTATCCTGACCGGCAGCACTCTGCCCTTCGCCCGCCTCCAGTGCTGCATGGGTAAGGAAGGCCGTCAGCAGATCCATCTCGGGCATGTCTTCATCGGGCTCATAATCATAGGCAAAACCCCTTGCCGCACTCACCAGTTCCTCGAGGTTTTCCAGTTTTTGCTCGGCCTTCTCACCCTTGCCTTTGGCCAGGTAGTCTGCCAGACCGGAGTGGGCAATCACATGATCAACCTGTTCATGCAGCAGTACATCACCGATCTGTTCCTGCATGGCGTCGATCAGCTTAAGGAAGGCCAGTAGCGCGTTGCTGGCACGGGCGGTCAGCTCACCGCTACCGACCAGCTGTGATGCTGCCTGCCAAAGTGTGATGTCCTGCTGTCTGGCCTTTTGCCTGACGATATCCAGTGTACGTTCGCCAATACCGCGTGTGGGTGTGTTCACCACACGCTCAAAGGAGGCATCATCATTACGGTTATTGACCAGGCGTAGGTAGGCCAGCGCGTCCTTGATTTCTGCGCGATCAAAAAAGCGCAAACCACCATAAACCCGGTAAGGGATGCCCCGCGAAACCAGCAGCTCTTCAAAAACACGGGATTGCGCATTGGAACGATACAGTATGGCCATATCGCTATACGGCACACCCCTGTTGGCGGATTGCTCGATCCTGTCAATGACAAAGCGTCCCTCTTCGCGGTCATTCCAGGCGGCATACAATTCGATGGGCAAGCCTTCCTTGTCCTCGGTCCACAACTCCTTGCCCATACGACCCTGATTGTGGGTAATGAGTGCATTGGCGGCGGCGAGTATATTGCCGGTAGATCGATAATTCTGTTCCAGCCGGATGGTCTGTGCCTGTGAATAATCCTTCTCAAAATTCAGGATGTTTTCGATACGTGCACCACGCCAGCCATAAATCGACTGGTCGTCATCACCCACCACAAACGGATGCGTCTGCTCACCCGCGATTAACTTGATCCATGCATACTGGATGGCGTTGGTGTCCTGAAACTCATCCACCAGGATATGCTTGAAACGTTGATGGTAGTGACTCATCAGCGATGGGCTATCACGCAGGGTTTCCAGTGCGCGCAAAAGCAGCTCGGCAAAATCCAGCAGGCCTGATCGCTGACAGGCGGCCTCATACGCACTATAAACACGGATCATCTGTGCCTGGATGGCATCATCATAATCATTCAGGTGCTGCGGACGCTTACCCTCGTCCTTCTGCGCATTGATAAACCACTGGATTTGCCTGGGGGGATAACGCGACTCATCCATTTCCAGTGATTTCATTACACGACGTATCAGCCGGTACTGGTCGTCGGAGTCCAGTATCTGAAAACCTTCCTGCAGATTTGCCTCACGCCAGTGCTGACGTAAAAACCGGTGCGCCAGACCATGAAATGTACCGATCCACATACCGCCAACCGGCACCTGCAACATGTGCTCGGCGCGACGGCGCATTTCATGCGCTGCCTTGTTGGTAAAGGTGACCGCCATCACGCTATACGGCGATACTCCGACCACCTCGACCAGCCAGGCAATGCGGTGAATCAGTACCCGGGTCTTGCCGCTGCCGGCACCAGCCAGTACCAGTAATGCACCCTCCGGGGAAGAAACCGCCTCGCGCTGTGCGGTATTGAGATCATCAAGTATGTGAGAGACATCCATCCGGCCAGTTTAACCTAAAATCCGTAGTTGAACGGCCGGTAGAGTGCGATTCATTGCGTGTATGGCAAGGCGCGATGAGGAGTAATAGCGCGCTATTGGACGATTCGCAACACAGCCAGACATGCAATGAATCGTGCTATGCAGGTCGTAGCGGACTCACCTAAATGTGCACCATCTAAATACTTCTTTACCTCCTGAACTACATATACTCTATCTTATTCCCACCACAAGCGGTCAACTGCGGTTTTTAGGTTCACGAAACGCAGTTTGTTCCCGGCGGTTTATTCACTATGATACGCACACCTCGATACACAAAACCCTCATGAAACCTTTCGCCGAATCCAGTGAGCAAAACAAGGAACCGATTCTGTCGATACTGATGACAGAACTGGCCCATTGCGCCCGGGTGCTGGAAGTGGGTTCGGGAACCGGGCAACATGCCGTCTTCTTCGCCGAGAAAATGCCACATCTGCGCTGGATCTGCTCGGACCTGTCGGAAAACCATGCGGGAATTCAAATGTGGCTGGATGAGGCTAATCGACAAAATATTGAAGGCCCGCTGTTACTTGATGCGCGTGAAGAATGGCCGGCGCTTCAGGTTGATGCCGTTTACAGCGCCAACGCCATCCACATCATGTCCTGGGAGGCGGTACAGAGATTGATCGAAAATGTTGGCCGGACGCTGGGGTCAGGTGGAAAGCTTTGTCTGTACGGGCCATTCATGTATGACGGTCAGCATACGGCTGAAAGCAACGCCCGCTTTGATGCCTGGCTCAAGGAACGCGACCCGGTGAGTGGCGTACGCGACGTCATGCAACTCACTGAATTATTGAGTTTGCAGGAAATGGAATTAATCAATGACTATGAAATGCCGGTAAATAACCGCATTCTGATCTGGCAGAAGGTATAATCAGCGACATGACACGAATAATTCGAATATTGCTCCTAACCTTGCTGTTCGGTTTACCGTTCAGTGGTGTATTTGCAGACCCGCTGGGTGAAGCCGAACAAGCGCTCAACTCCGGCGAATACCAGCAGGCCCTATCCCTTTTTCAGCCACTGGCCGAGCAGGGGGAACCAGGTGCCATGATCGGTCTTGGTCGCATGTATCAGGGTGGCCTTGGTGTTACGGCCAGCCATGACACGGCTATTAGCTGGTACAGCAAGGGGGTCATGATCTGGAATGAACGCGCCAAAAATGGTGATCCACGCGCCTACGCTTCGCTCGGTGTACTTTTTAACAAGGGTATCGGCTTTGAAAAAGATACCGCCCGCGCCAGGCAATATTTCCGCACCGCCTTTGACATGGCACAACCAAAGGCGCTGGAAGGTGACAACGATGCACAGCACCTTATCGGCATGCTTTACAGTAGCGGCAAGGGCGTCGACAAGGACATCTTCGCCGGTGCCGACTGGCTCACCAAGGCAGGCGAAGGCGGCAACGAAACCGCCATGAAGATGCTGCTCCATATCTTTGAATGTGGCTGCCGGGGTCTGCCCAAGGATGACGCCAAGGCCGAGTACTGGCGCGCCAAGCTGACTGCCTTACGCTAACCACTTTTGCATTACCTTTATCGCCTCGCTTATCGATGAATCACAGATAAACAACACAGGTAACCAACTCAAAGACAGGCTCAAACCAGGTGAGACACAATCTCACCCGTGCTCACTATCCGTACCGATGGGCCTGCTGCGGATAAATACGTTAATGTAGTCGCGCATTTCCGGGTTTCCCGGTATCCTTGCGCCCAGATAATTAGCTGGATGTTATTCCCATGTCAGACCGTACTGCCACAATCAAGCGCAATACCAACGAGACACAGATCGAGGTCTCGCTAAACCTGGATGGTACCGGCAAGTCCGAATTTGATACCGGTGTACCCTTTCTGGACCACATGATGGACCAGATTGCCCGTCACGGCATGATCGATCTGACCGTCAAGGCCAATGGCGATACAGAAATAGATGATCACCACACGGTAGAAGATATTGGCATCACCATCGGCATGGCGATGAAGGAAGCGCTCGGCGACAAGAAAGGCATCCGTCGATACGGTCACGCCTATGTACCTCTGGATGAGGCGCTGTCTCGCGTTGTCATGGATTTTTCAGGCCGGCCTGGCATTGAGTTCCATGCCAATTTCACGCGTGCGCGCATCGGTGAGTTTGATGTTGATTTATTCCACGAATTTTTTCAGGGCATCATCAACCATGCGTTGATTACCCTGCACATCGATAATATCCGCGGCAGCAATAGTCACCACATTGCAGAAACCATTTTCAAGGCATTTGGTCGCGCCTTGCGCATGGCCGTTGAGGCAGACTCGCGTATGGCCGGGGTTATCCCGTCCACCAAAGGGTCTTTGTAATACCCATACTGATACAGACAGGGCATTACATTGAAAATAGCGGTTATTGATTATGGTATGGGCAACCTGCGCTCGGTCTCCAAGGCAGTTGAGCATGTTGCACCTGATGCCGATGTACGTGTAACAGACGACGCCACATTTATTGGCGCAGCGGATCGTATCGTATTTCCCGGCCAGGGAGCGGCGCGCGATTGCATGGCAGCGATCGGCGACCATCACCTGAATCAGGCAATACTGGATGCAGCACACAATAAACCCTTTTTGGGTATCTGCATGGGCCTGCAGGTGTTATTACAACGTAGCGAGGAAAACGAGGGCACGGATTTGCTCGGCGTGATTCCCGGTGAGGTCGTGCGTTTCCCCCTTGACCTGAACCAGGATGGTGAAAAACTCAAGGTGCCACACATGGGATGGAACGGTGTTAAGCACACTATGGAGCACGCCCTGTGGAACAACATTGAAGACAATGCCCGGTTTTATTTTGTACATAGCTACTACGTTCAACTACAGGATGAAGCAATCCAGAGCGGTAGCACCGATTATGGATTATCATTTACCTGCGCTATCGCACGTGACAATCTTTTTGCCGTACAATTTCATCCGGAAAAAAGTGCACACGACGGGCTGCAACTGTTAAAAAACTTTATTGAATGGAAGGTTTGAGCTCACATGCTGTTAATTCCTGCTATTGATCTGAAAGACGGCAAGTGCGTGCGCCTGCGTCAGGGCCGCATGAATGATGAGACCATCTTTGCCGATGACCCGGTTGAAATGGCCGGCAAGTGGGTTGATGCCGGTTGCAAGCGCCTGCACCTGATCGATTTGAATGGCGCCTTTGAGGGCGAGCCGGTGAATGCCGATGTAATCAATCGCATATGCGAGGCCTACCCCGACGTGCCGATTCAGGTGGGCGGCGGCATCCGTAACGAAGACACCGTGGCAACCTACCTGGATGTCGGTGTCACCTATGTCATTATCGGTACGCAGGCCATCAAGGCACCGCATTTTGTTACCGACATGTGCAATGAATTCCCCGGCCATATTATTGTCGGACTGGATGCCAAAGATGGCCTGGTGGCTGTTGAGGGATGGGCCGAGGTATCCAGCAACCAGGCCACTGATGTTGCGCAACAGTTTGAAGATGATGGCGTTAGCGCCATTGTCTATACCGATATTGCACGCGATGGCATGATGAAGGGTGTGAATATCGAGGCCACCAAAAAACTGGCCGAGGCCATCTCTATTCCGGTCATCGCATCCGGCGGCGTCACACACTACAAGGATATACGCGAACTACAGGCAGTTTCTGATAGCGGCATCATGGGCGCCATCATTGGTCGGGCAATCTATGAAGGTACCATTGAGCTTAGCGAAGCCCAGAAGATCGTCGACGAATCAAAATGAGCACATCGTATATCCGCATACCACTATTCCCGTATGCAGTTAGCGGGAATCCATCTCCATGCTAGCCAAACGAATTATCCCCTGTCTCGACGTTGATGCCGGCCGGGTGGTCAAGGGTGTCCAGTTCGTCGATATACGAGATGCCGGAGACCCGGTTGAGGTGGCACGCCGTTACGATAAGCAGGGCGCCGATGAAATTACCTTTCTTGATATTACCGCCAGCTCGGACGAAAGAGACACCATTGTGCATGTCGTGGAAGAGGTCGCCTCAGAGGTATTCATCCCGTTGACGGTCGGCGGTGGCATCAGAACAGTTGAGGATATCCGCCGCATGCTTAACGCCGGTGCGGACAAGGTCGGTATTAATTCTGCTGCCGTAAAACGTCCCGAATTTGTTAAAGAGGCCTCGGACAAGGTCGGCTCACAATGCATCGTGTTATCCATCGATGCCAAGCGCGTCAGCAGTGACGATGAATCGCCGCGCTGGGAAATCTTTACGCATGGTGGACGTCAGGGTACAGGTATAGACGCCGTTGAATGGGCGAAACGCATGACAGAGTATGGCGCCGGCGAGATCCTGCTCACCAGCATGGATCGTGATGGCACCCGGGATGGCTTTGACCTGGAACTGACCCGCACTATTTGTGATGCAGTTGATGTGCCGGTCATCGCATCCGGCGGTGTCGGTAACCTGGATCACCTCGCCGACGGTATCACTATTGGCAAAGCCGATGCTGTGCTGGCTGCCAGTATCTTCCATTTTGGTGAACACACGGTAGCAGAAGCCAAACAGCATATGGCCAGTCGCGGCATCGAAGTCAGACTGTAATCCTGCGATTATTTATTTAGGTACAATAGCTGCGTGAACGAGATCCTGCACAATCTGGCAACCATACTGGAAGAGAGAAAAAACTCGGACCCGGAAGATTCCTACGTCGCCAGCCTGTACGCCAAGGGCCTGGATAAGATCCTGAAAAAGGTCGGCGAAGAGGCAACCGAGGTCGTCATTGCAGCCAAGGGCGGTGACAAGGAACAAATTATTTATGAAACAGCCGACCTGTGGTTCCATACCCTGGTCATGCTGGCACACGCCAATCTGGGCCCCGAGGACATACTCAAGGAACTCGACCGGCGTTTTGGCACCTCGGGCCATGAGGAAAAAGCGACCAGGGGACAGTAATACAGGCCAGCCTGCCGGCTGACATTCTGGTATTATCCCGCCATTCATACCATAGGAGGAGAGGATTAATGGCTATTGGACCATTACAAATATTTCTGATCTTGATGATCATCATCTTGTTGTTCGGCACCAAGAAGCTGCGCAATGTTGGCAGTGACCTGGGTGGCGCCATTAAAAACTTCAAGAAGTCGGTGAAGGACGGCGGCCAGGACGACAGCACTGAAGCCGAAGGTACACCACCTCAAATTGAGGAAAACAAGGGTGAAACCATGGATGCCCAGTTTGAGGAAAAGAAAGAAGAAGACAGCAAGTAACGCGCTCTACGTTTCACCTCCTGTAACGTCACAAAATTCCTCACTTCAAAGATGTTTGATTTCGGTTTCTGGGAAATGCTCATGATCGTGCTGGTGGCCCTGGTCGTTGTCGGCCCTGAGCGCCTGCCCGGCCTTGCACGCACGGTCGGCTTCTGGGTGGGCAAGGCAAAGCGCATGATTACCGAGGTCAAGGCAGAAATACATGAGGAACTCGCCGCCGAAGAACTCAAGAAGGCCCTCGATGAACAAGACCTGATGGAAGATGTCTACGAGGTGATCGAAGAAACCAAAAAGGTCGGCGATGAGATAAAAGATGAGGTAGACGAAGTAAAAGACAAGGCCATGCCGTCAATTGAGGACAACAGCAGCCAGCAAACAGAAGTCGGCGCCGAAAAAACGTGAGTCAGCAGGAAGAAAATCCAGAACTACCAGCAACTGAAGCCACGTTTGTTACCCACCTGCTGGAACTGCGTGACCGCATACTGCGTATCGTCATCGCCGTTGTTCTGATCTTTGCGGTACTGTTTCCTTTCGCCAACGATCTTTATACCTTCCTGGCTGACCCGTTGCTGGTACATATGCCCAAGGGTTCCAGCATGATTGCCGTGGAAGTCATCTCCCCCTTCCTCACACCACTGAAGATGACCCTGTTCGCCTCTATATTTCTCGGCATGCCCTATTTGCTATTTCAACTATGGGCCTTCGTGGCACCGGGTCTGTACCATCATGAAAAGCGCCTGGCCACGCCCCTGCTGATTTCCAGCGTGTTCCTGTTTTATGCCGGTGTAGCGTTTGCCTACTTTGTGGTATTTCCATTGGTATTCAGCTTTTTGATCAGCGTCGCACCCGAGGGCGTCGCGATGATGACCGATATTAACAAGTATCTGGACTTCATCCTGGCGATGTTCTTTGCCTTTGGGCTAGCCTTCGAGGTACCGGTTGCCACCATTATTCTGATTGCCAGCGGGATTACCACTGCCGAAGCACTGACCGAGAAACGACCTTATATTATCGTCGGCGCCTTTGTCATCGGCATGCTGCTCACGCCGCCGGACGTGATTTCACAAGTCATGTTGGCATTACCCATGTGGGCCTTGTTTGAACTGGGTATTATCATGTCACGAGTGCTGATCCAGCCAAGTGATGACTATGAAGATGAGGATAGTGAGGCAGAAAGCTCCACAATCCCTGATGACGAAAAACCTGTAGCCGCTACAGCGAGCAATACCGCATCAAAATCTGGCGAAGAAGAAGTCGTTTCACCACCCAAGGGCTATAGCGCGCCTGCCTTCCCTGACCACTACGTACCATTAACTGAAGAAGAGCTCGAGATCGAACTCGAAGCCGCAGGGGAGTGGGACGATGAAGATGATGAGGACGACTATGGCGACCATGACGACGATGGTGATGGAGACGACGATAGCGATGTAAATGACGACGCTAAAGCCAAGGCCAAGGCCAAGGCCAAGGCCAAGTCCAAGGCCAAAACCAAGGCCAAAACCAAGGCCAAAGACAAGGCCAAG
>JAPHTU010000135.1 GCA_026196145.1 Gammaproteobacteria bacterium | reverse complement strand
GCTCAGGACATTAATGCTTGAACTTCATCTAGCCGGTATGTGTGTATAGAACCAGGATGGGTCTATAAGGCGACAACCGCCACTAAGCGGTCACTACCTTGCTTGTTCAGCATGCAAGTTCATATCTGTATCAGGTTTCATCCGGTAATGCTTCTGCCTGTGTAAGGTCTTTATGATGGTCTTTGGCCAGCAGGATATAAAACGCCGGTAGTATGAACAGTGTGAAGAAAGTGCCAATACCCAGTCCGGCAGCTATCGTCAGACCGATGTGAAAACGGCTTACTGCGCCGGCACCTGTTGCGGTGAGTAATGGCACCATGGCAACTATCAGTGAAACAGATGTCATGAAGATTGGGCGCAGGCGGATAGTTGCCGCCTTTTCTACGGCCACACGTACAGACAGACCCTCGTTAATCTGTAGCTTGTTGGCAAACTCGACAATCAGGATTCCGTTTTTTGCCACCACGCCAATCAAGGTGATCAGTCCCACCTTGGTGTAGATGTTTAGTGACAGGGCGTTCACATCAAACATGATGAATATCAGGGCACCCGCCGTGGCCAGTGGTACCGATACCAGGATGATGGCCGGATCACGCCAGCTTTCAAACTGGGCAGCGAGTACCAGGTAGATGACAAGTAGCGACATCAGCATGGTAATGGTGAGAGCTGAACTTTCTTTCATGTACTGGCGTGAGTCACCCAGGTAGTCATAGCCGTATGACTTGGGCAGCTGTTGCTGGGCCAGTTCTGTCAGGTAAACAAGAGAGTCGCCGAGCGCAACATTCGGACTGGTAACTCCCTGTATGACCAGTGAGTTCTGCTGTTGTAGCTGGGTACGATCAGTCGGCTCTACTGTTTGTTTCATAGTGACAATAGTAGATAACGGCACCAGGTCTCCTGTTGCGCTACGCACGTAGTAGTCTTTGAGCATTTCGGCGTCACGGCGGTAATCACGTGATACCAGGGGAATGACTTTATAGCTTCTGCCTTCCATGCTGAAGCGGTTCACGTAACCGCCACCCAGCAATGTGCCCAGGTTTTGCCCGATACTTGCCATGCTAATGCCAAGGTCACCGGCGCGGTCACGGTCGATCTCTATACTGATAGTCGGCCGGTCGATATCAATCGATTTTTCCAGAAATATAAAATTGCCGCTGGCCATGGCCTGCCCAAGAATCTGATCTGCCACTTCCACCAGCTCTGCATAGCTACGGTCGGTAGTGATAACAAACTGTACCGGTGCGCCGCGTGAGGGTGTCGGAATACTTGGACGTGGAAATACAAAGCTTCTAAAACCGGCGACCTGACTCAGCTGGCCAAACATGGGGGCCTCTACCTCTTTCTGGCTGCGCTCACGCAGCTCGGCAGGTTTCATTTTGAAGCCACCGAAGATCTGTCCGGGTGTATTGCCCAGCAGGTAAAAACTGTCATTGTATTCGGGAAAGGTTTCAAACACGGATTGTATCTGTTCACCGTAGGCCTCGAGGTATTGCAGTGTGGCAGTACGTGGGCCGGTGGCACTGAAGAACAGAATGCCCTGGTCTTCATCGGGGGCCAGTTCGTTCTTGCTGTTCATAAACATCAGGTAATTGGAGGCAAGAATAAGTATGCCCAACATGGCCATGAAACCAACCGCGCTCTGGGTCTGGTGAAGTACACGACCGTAAGTCCCGGACAGCCAGTTGAATGCCTTTTCCACCTTTTGTTCGAACCAGCCTTCCTTGCCATGTTCTTCAAGTACACGTGATGCCAGCATCGGTGACAGGGTCAGGGCGACCACGCCCGAGATCAAAACGGCACCTGACAGGGTAAAGGCAAATTCAATAAACAGGGCACCGGTAAGACCGCCCATAAAACCAATGGGAGCATAGACAGCCAGCAGCGTCGTCGTCATGGCGATAATCGGGATTGCCAGTTCACGTGCGCCCTTGAGCGCCGCCTGCATACGTGTCTCGCCATTTTCGATGTGGCGGTGCACATTTTCCACCACGATAATGGCATCATCTACCACCAGCCCGATGGCAAGCACCATGGAGAGCAGGGTGAGCAGGTTCAGTGAGTAGCCAAGCAGGTACATGACAAAGGCAGCACCAATCATGGACAGTGGTACCGCAACGGCGGGTATGATGGCAGCTCGCAAGGACCCCAGAGTCAGATAGATCACCACCAGTACGATGATTACCGCCTCGAATATCGTCTTGTAGACTTCGCTGATGGACGACTTGATAAATTCACTGGCATCGTAAGGTACCTTGACCTGCATACCCTTGGGCAACTGCGAGGCTATTTCGGGAATCAGTTCGTTAACAGCATCAGCGACGCTAATTGGGTTGGCGCCCGGTGCGGGTTCTATACCGATAAATACCGAAGGTACGCCCTGGTACCATGTGGTGGAGTCATAGCTGTCTGCACCCAGTTCAGCCTCGGCGATATCACCCAGCCGTACCAGTACACCGTTGTCGCTGCGTACCACCAGCTTGCGGAAGTTTTCCGGTTTATTGACATCGGTGGTCGTGGTCAGGTTGATCGTTACATACTTGTCTTTGGTTGCACCGATACCGGCCTGGTAGTTATTACTGCGCAGTACCCTGACGACATCCTCACCGGTAACACCGAGTGCCGCCATGCGTAGCGGATCCAGCCAGATGCGCATGGCAAACTGCGAGGCAAACAGGCGTGCCTTGGCAACACCGGGCAGGGCCTGTATCTGCGGCTGGGCAACCCGCAATACATAGTCGCTAATCTGTGGTCGTGGCAGGCTTTCACTATAAAATGCCAGGTACATTAATGCGGTACGGTCGCCAGTGGCAGATTCAATGATCGGGTCTTCGGCCTCTATGGGCAGTTCGCCGCGCTTGCTTGCAACCTTGGCCTGGATCTCGGCAACGGCGGCATTCGGATCATAGTTGAGGCGCATCTGGGCCTCGATCTTTGAAACGCCCTTGGAGCTGGTGGAGGAGATAAAATCAATGCCGTTGGCTTCTGCCATGGCCTGTTGTATTGGCGTGGTGATAAAGCCTTTAATCAGATCAGAACTGGCGCCGGGATAGTTGGTCGTCACTGTGATCACGGTATTCTTGATTAACGGGAACTGGCGTACCTCCAGTAGTCCAATAGAGCGCAGTCCCATTAGCAGGATCAACAGGCTGACCACCGTCGCCAGCACCGGGCGACGTATAAAGATGTCCGTCAGCATCATTCGCCGCTGATCTCCGCGTCATCCAGTACGATCTGGTTGTCGATGTTGACGGTGGCGCCATCAAATAGCTTTACCAGGCCGGCGCGCACGACCCTTGTATTGAGCGGCAAATTATTCACTACAATGCGCCCCTTGCGGGACTCGCCGGTTTCAACAGGCTGGCGTTTGACATTGAGAGTGCCGGTTTCATCTTCATTGATGACATAGACGTAATCACCATAGGTATTAAAACTGATGGCGGTACGCGGCAGTGTCAGCAGCGACCGGGCCTCGCCGGTAATGGTCTGTACCTGGGCAAACATACCGGGGCGCAGCAAATGGTCGGGGTTGGCCAGTAAGGCACGTATCTTCAGGGTACGGGTGCCTGTATCGATGCCTGAATTCAGGGCAGTGATCTTGCCGCTGAACACCTGGTCAGGGAAGGCATCCAGTTGTATATTGACGGTCTGGTCGACTTTTATGCGTGAGATATAGCGTTCCGGCAGGGTGTAATCCAGGTAGATGGGGTCCAGTGCCTGCAGGCTGACGATGGCATCGCCGGCATCGACATACTGTCCAAGGTCGACCTGGCGGATGCCGGTCAGGCCGCTGAAAGGTGCGCGGATAACTTTACGCCTGATGATGGCTTCCTGCTGTTTGACCCTGGCGTTGGCGGCATCGTAATGTGCCCTGGCTTCATCGAATTCCGATTTTGATGTGACCTTCTTTTTAAGCAGATCACGAGCACGATTGAACTTTATCTGGCTTAACTTGCTCTCTGCCCGCAGGGCGTCGAGCGCTGCTGTATCGACCGACACATCCAGTTTGACCAGTATCTGGCCTTGCTCAACCGTTTGACCGGATTTAAATACAATCTCGCTGACGGTACCGCTGACTTCGGTACTCACATTGATACCGTTGGTGGCAACCAGGGAGCCAATGGCCTGTAGTGTAGGCTGCCAGTTTTCCTGGGTAACACGGGTATCGGCAATCACAGTCGGTGGCATGACAGGTGGACCGGCCATCGGTTGCTGGGTGGTTTTCCAGTAGATAGCACCTGCCAGGCTCGCGACGATGATCGTTGGAATGACAAAT
>JAPHTU010000256.1 GCA_026196145.1 Gammaproteobacteria bacterium | reverse complement strand
TGGAAAAATACGGGCAATATTGAAATCATGAATATGTTCCGTGTGGGCAGTCAGGCTGGCGGCTCATGCAGTATCTGGGTCTGCTCTGCCCAGTAATGTTCCATCTCGTCATCATCAACTTCCTCGACCTGATTGGCCTTGGCGGCAGCCACCTTATCCCTTACAGAATCCGGCAGCACCTGGGTATCCGACCTGCCATAGTCGAGGGTGTCATTACGATCGGGTAATGGCTTCAAATCCGGCATCAAGTCTGCGGGTGGCGGCAGTACATCCAGAATGGCCTGTTTCAACCTGTCCTGCCTGATATTTTTCTTCGAAAGAAAATCACATGCACCCAGTTTCATCGCCTTGACCGCAACATCCACATCGTTTTGTGAGCTCAGAAATATAAGCGGCGGGAAATCTTCTTTGTCAGCCGAGTAATCCTGGAACCATTGCAGGCCATCCTCTTTGGCCAGCCGGGTGTCCATAACAATCAATTGATAACCCGACCAGTCGAAACCCGCATGTGGGCGACCGGCAATAGAAGGATCGAACTGACGTACATCGGCATCTGGTCGAATGTGGTTGATAAATCCGACCATCACCTTCCGGTGCGCCTCATAGGCATCTACGATGAGTATCCGTAAAGACATTGATGCTATTTAACTATCATTCGATAGTAACTACCAGTCCTATTTAGGAAATATGTGGACTACTCGACACTTGCTGCCCCTATGCCACGCGGGTCACTGGCCGCCTGTGTGATCGAACTCACATAATCATGCAAAATCACCTGCATATTACCGTAGCTATCATTGAGCTCCTGCAACTCATGACCCATGCCATGTAACTGTTGACGGACCTCATCCGACAACGCACCAGGCTCCAGTTGCACCCTGTCTGGCAGGTACTGGTGATGCAGGCGCGGTGCCGCAGCCATCTGCTGTGCGGATGCGCCATCATGGAATGCCAGCATCGCCAGTAACACCATGGTGATAATCCGGCTGCCGCCAGGCGTACCAATAATTGCCATTCGTTTGTTATCTTCTATAAAGCTGGGTGACATACTGGACAGCATTCGCTTACCGGGCATGATGGCATTCGCCTCGTTGCCAACCAGACCATAGGCATTTGCTTCTCCCGGTAACACCGAGAAATCATCCATCTCGTCATTTAACAGTACACCGGTCCCCGGCACGACAAAACCGGAACCAAACGGGTAATTAATACTCAGTGTCGCTGCCACCCGGTTACCCGCCTTGTCCAGAATCGAGTAATGGGTCGTGTCATTACCTTCTGTAGCCTTTACGGTCACCTCGGGCAGGCTGTCACTCGACGTCGCCTCCTTCATATCCAGATCGCGTATCAGCCGCTTTGCGTGCGCCATGCTGGTCAGTCGCTCTGTATCAACCGTGACATAATCGCTATCTCCCAGGTATTGGGCCCGCTCACGATAGGCCCGACGCATTGCCTCTATTAACAGATGTGTCCGCTGAGCAATATCCAGTTCAGACCATATGGACTGATCCAGCATATTGAATATCTGGGTCAGAACCACGCCGCCCGATGATGGTAATGCAGCAGTAGTCACCGCCATACCTTGCCAATGAAATCTCAAAGGCTGGCGCTCGATAACCCGATATCGCTGTAAATCCTGCATTGACCAGATGCCACCTGCCTGACGAACACCCTGCACCAGGCGCTCAGCCAGCTGCCCGGCATAAAATCCGTCTTTCCCATGCCGGGCAATCAGACGCAGGGTATTTGCCAGATCAGGTTGGCGAATAACACTGCCGGTTTTTGGCGCCTCATTCGAATGCAGGAACACCTCAGCTGAAGCCGGATATTTTTGTAGCAACAACAAACGAAATGCCGCCAGTCGTTGATAAACCCTGTCGACCTTGAAACCGGCATCTGCCAGTTCAATTGCCGGACGCAGCAACCTGGCGAGCGGTAGTGAACCATAGTTCCTCTGCAGATGGGTCATTGCGGCAACCTGTCCCGGGATACCGGCTGACAAGGGACCGTTCATGGACAAACCATGTACCACGTCTCCGTCTTCATCCAGGTACATATCACGGTGTGATGCCAATGGCGCACGCTCTCTGCCATCCAGCATCACCTGTTTATTATCGCTGGCCCGATGCAACAACCAGAAGCCGCCACCGCCAATGCCTGAACTGAAGGGTTCGACAACTGCCAACACTGCCGCCACCGTAACCGCCGCATCAAACGCATTACCACCATCGCGTAATACCTGCATGCCCGCCTCGGTCGCCAGCGGATGTGCGCTGGCGATGGCATTTTTATAGGCATCTGCGTAACCGCAGGAAAATAAAGCCTGGCTAACAAACAGAAAGATGAAGGTAATAAGACGCATGGTGTTCCCGTAGACCTATGAAGTCTGCTCAGGGTTTATTCGACATGGAGTTTCTCGTATTTAGCCATCAGCTGTTCCTGCGTTTCTACCCGGTCCGGATCCTTCGGGATACATTCCACGGGGCACACTTCCACGCACTGCGGCGTATCATAATGACCAACACATTCGGTACAAAGGTCCGGATTTATCTCATAGATATCCGGTCCCATGGATATCGCCTCATTGGGGCACTCCGGCTCACACACATCACAGTTGATGCATTCTTCAGTAATAAGTAATGCCATACGAAAAACCTGAAAATATTAACTATCTACTTAAGAGGGTTTGCGTTCCATCAACGCTGCAGCTACCAGTGGATGCACGAAACGGGAAATATCCCCACCCAGCATCGCAACCTCTCTCACCAGGCTGGATGAAAGAAAGGCATATTGTTCTGCCGGTGTTAAAAACATGGTTTCAATCTCACTATTCAGACTGCGATTCATGCCCGCCAGCTGAAATTCATATTCAAAATCGGATACTGCACGCAGGCCGCGCAGTATAAGCTGTGCACCGCGCCGCTTGGCAAAATCAACCAGCAGGCCTTCAAAAGGTTCGACAATCACGCCCGGCATATCGGCAAAAACCTCATTCGCCAGTTGCAGTCGTGTTTGCAGATCGAAAAAGGTTTGTTTACCGGTATCTACCGCTACCGCCAGCACAACCTCGTCAAATAATCTTACCGCTCGTTCACATATATCAATATGACCATTGGTAACGGGATCAAAGGTTCCGGGGTAAACGGCAATATGCTTCATAGTGGTTATCCTAGCCCGTATATCTCGTCAGTATCCCGGTAGATGACGTAGGGCTGGTGCAGCTGAACGCCGCGCTGGAGGCAGAAAGGTACTCATAGTTACCTTTCTGGAAGCGCTAGTTCAGGTGTGCCAGAACAAGTCAGAACCGGGATAGGCTTGATAAAAGACTGTCTGTGTATCGATGATTTCTTTATCTCATCCTAACATTTCATTGCATTATGACGCTATCACGCCGACTGGCGAAATATGCGGGCTAGCTGGTTACAGCCAGATGGTAATACACCTGACCTGCCTGTTTACTGCGTATTAACTCCCATCCAGCGGGTAATTCGTCAGGATTAATCGCCTGTTCACTTTCCAGGTAAACCCTGCTCGCGGGTTTAAGCAGATGCAAGGCATGTAATTGTTCACATGCCCGCGATAACAGCCCCGCATGAAATGGCGGATCGACAAAGACCACATCAAAAGGCTCCAGGGTGGCCAGGCTGTTAAATACATCAGCATTAATGAGCTGCGAATTGGTCAGCCCAAGCCTGCTGATATTGTCCCGTAACTGATTGGCCGTGTCGCGGTTCTGCTCGACAAAAACCACCTCTGCGGCACCTCGTGATACAGCCTCGATCCCCAGCAGACCACTGCCCGCAAACATATCAAGACAGCGTGCACCGCTAATGACCGGCTGTAGCCAATTAAACAGCGTTTCCCGTACACGATCGCTGGTGGGCCTTAATCCCTCTGCCGACCTGAACTCAAGACGCCTGCCACGATATTCTCCACCAATAATGCGTAGCGTTTGTGTTTTCGTTGGCAAGCTAGTTTGTTACTTCCTGATTATCCGAATTGGCGGCAACAGGGAGCGTATCCGGGCCAACAATAATTGTGACCATTTTATCCGGCGTAACCCTGCGTCTGAAGGCATCATTCACATCTTCTACAGTAACCGCCTCAATACGTGAATTGAAGTTATTCAGGTAATCCAGTGGCAGGCCATAAAAACCTATCATGGCCAGGTATTCCGCCAGCTTTTTATTACTGTCCAGACGCAAGGCAAATCCACCGGTGATATTCTGCCTGGATGCCGTTAACTGCTCCTGCGTAATTCCGCCTTCCAGGTAATTCTTGGTGGTTTCACGCATCACATCCAGTGCCTTCACGGCATAATCACTTTTGGTTTGCAGCGTCATCTGAAATGGGCCGGCCATGCGCATGGGTGAGAAATAACTGTAGGCACTGTAAGCCAGGCCGCGCTTTTCACGAACTTCATCACTCAGCAAGGACACCAGGCCGCTACCACCAAGTGTATGGTTACCGACATACAAAGCGTAATAATCGGCATCGGTTCTTGTCATACCCGGCTGACCGACCCATATATGTGCTTGTGTAGACGGGTGATTGATCCGCACCATTTTTCCCTCAATCATCTCGACCCCGGGTAGTGCCGGCGCCTTTTCACCAGCCGGCAAACTACCGGTAAGCACCTCGGCCAATGCCTCGGCCTTATTGCGGGAAATATCCCCGACTATTGCAATCACGGCATTACTGGCCACATAGTATTTTTTATAATACTGACGCACATCATCGACACTCATGGCATTCAGGCTTTCTACTGTGCCATCCGGTGGACTGGCATAGGGATGTGAGCCGTATATCGCCTTCATAAACGCCTTTTCAGCAATGCTGGCCGGGTTCTGCAGGCTGGCCCGCAACCCTACCAGCATGCTTTTGCGCTTGCGCTCAAAACTTCGTTCAGGGAATGTCGGACTGGACAAAATCAGTGAGGTCAGGCCGATTGCTTCCCGTAATACCTTTTCATCTGATAACGAACGAACGGATAGCACGGCCATATCACGGTGTGAACTGGAACCCAGCTGTGCACCCACATCATCGAGACGTTCGGCAATCTGGTCGGCATTCAGTTGGCCAGCGCCCTCTGACAACAGGCTATTAGTCAGGGCGGCGAGTCCGGCCTTGCCATCATCTCTCGCAGCACCGGCATCAAACACCACGCGCACATCCACGATGGGTATTTCTGTTGCCTGAGTAAAAGACACCAGCGCCCCTTTGTTCGTCGTCCACTGTTGAATGGCCGGAACGGCAAAAACATGCGGCGATAACAACAATAGTAAAACGCCAAATAATAATCTGTTCATAACAAAACCCTTGATGATTTACCGTGACTTTGTCGCCGCGGTATCTTTACTGCCATTGATGGCCTGAGGATCCAGGACAGCAACCGTGAGTCTGTCATCTATCAGGAATTCCCTGGCGACTGCCTGAATCTGTTCTGCGGTAACCGCCTTGATTTTTTCATTGAAGACCTCGTCCGCGTGCCAACCGATGCCAACCGTCTCCAGCGTACCCAGCTGCATCGCCTGATAAAAAACCGAATCCTGCTCATAAATAC
>JAPHTU010000007.1 GCA_026196145.1 Gammaproteobacteria bacterium | reverse complement strand
ATATTCGAGTGGGCAAACTTTGGAATGGAGATGAATAAAGAAAGAATTCAGCTCGCTAAAGATAGTGTGACCCACGACTACGTAGAACGCTTTGATTCAGTATTGTTTACCATGATAGGTAAAAGATTAGAGCTTTATGAAGGCAATATTTCTTACGGCGAGTATTTGTCAGAGATAAAGGGGCTGGACAGTCAGTTTAGATCTGACTTGTTGGAGCTTACCAGGCATCATTCAGGGCTGGTAGCAAAGGCCGAGAGGAGAAGGGCTGAGCAGAAAGAGCGTTGGATGAGGGCTCAAAAGAGAATGCATGAACGGCGACAGGAGGATGGCAAACAGTATGGGCCGCTTAGGTGTGAAGATATCGGAGACTTCACCCATTGTCGTTTTTAAATAGGCGCGTAGGTTTTATTGATAGATGCTGACCCTGCTGATTGGTTTTACATCAACCTTCGTTAATTGTCCTGACCTCATTCCCGGCGCTCCATAGCCGGTAACGAACCTGAACGCCTTCGGGCGCATACACCACTAGCGGCAAACGGCTGTTGTAGCGAATGAGGTAGGGTTCTCCGCCTAAGGTAATGAACCGGTCCACCTTTGGCGTATTCGGATCAACCGCCATCAATGTTCCCGCCAGCGGCCCTAGTTTGCTCACCATGTACATAGAGAAACCCCAGCCCTTGACCGTTGACCTCTCAATGCGGCCACTGAAAAAGTACTTGTTGTGTCCATCAACCTGGACGGTCTTGCCGACAATTAGCTCCACTTTATAAGCGGATTCATCATTCTGTTGTGGAAGTTGTAGAACATGTCGTACCATTCCTTTTTCAGCCGGGGGAAACGCCTTCATGTTGTCCGACGCCTGGGCAGGAATCATAGTGGCAAGCATGAAGCTAATAGCGATAGCATGTATATTTTTCATAATTTATTCCCCTGCAGAAAAGTTCACAATGCGGCAATGATTTATTAATCAAAATTCGCGATGATTTGTCCAGTTATTTCCTGTCTAACCGCTATCTGAATGACCATTTGCTACAATGTCTGTCATTTGGTCTATGTATAATGCCTTAATGTTTGCCGGTGGGTGCATGTCATTTAGCATGGCCACTACAATAGTTAATAACGTAATCGGGGGATCCATGAAATACTCATTATTCAAGCACATTATATTGGCAGTATTATTGACGGTGGCAAGCAGTGCAGCGGTAGCTGAGGAGTCCGGTAACTATGAGCCAAACGTTGATCTGTCGAAAGTGACCCCCTCAGGTACCATTGAAATGAATTCAACCTCCATACGGTTACTGTTTGGCGGAAGCTGGGGTACCGGGACGTTGCATTACCAGGGGAAGTCATACCCCTTCAAGGTTAAGGGGCTTTCTGCAGGAGGCATTGGTGTTAAAGCGGTAGACGCTGTCGGCGAGGTCTATTTTCTTAACAGGTTAGAGGACTTTGAAGGTCAATATGGATTTCGCAGTGGCGGCTTAACTGTCTACAAGGGCGAAAATTCCAGAAGTACTTATGATAATAACAAGGGCGTGGTTTTCACATTAAAGGCAAAAACCACGGGACTGGCACTGTCATTGGGCCTCGGCGGTATATCTATCGCAATGGAAAAATAAGCAGAACTTCGTAAAAAGCTACGAATATATCGTAAATAGCAGCAACCTCATTTTTATTTGGGAGATCAACAATGAACTACAAAACCTTTACCCTGGCCATAGCAATGAGCGCCTTTGCGTTTTCCACCTCTGTTATGGCGGGCGATGACAAAGTCGAAACTTACGTTAATTCCAGTTCTGGCGAGGCGGTTACCACCACAAGAGGTGATTGCGTACGCACCACCAGGAAGGACTCTGCTGATAAACGCGAGGACTGTGGTTACGCAAAACCCATGCAAAAGAGCATGGAGATCGTCAAGACGCCATCTGCAGTAAGCGTGACGGCAAAGATAGATGAGGAAGTCATGATCGCTGCGGCCATTCTTTTTGATTTTGACAGTGACGTACTATCTGATGATGGCAAGCTGGTTATCGATGAGAGAATCGCACGTTTTTCTGGGTACAAAAAAACCAACATTGATATCAAGGTTATTGGGCATACCGACAGTACCGGACCTGAGGCATACAATCAGAAGTTGTCCGAACGCCGTGCACAAAGTGTTGCGAGCTATATTGAGCAGATGAAGCAGTCTCCCGATGCCAACGTTGAGGCAACAGGTATGGGTGAATCGCAGCCTATGGCAAGTAATGACACCAGGGAAGGGCGTGCAGCAAACCGCCGCGTTAAAATCCTTGTCACGGGTACTGCACAGAAGTAATTATCCCGCTACATGAGTCAAGCGGACCATGGTCGATCATAGATACAATTGAGTTTGACCTGGTGGTACCGCTGCTAAAATTACACCCTGGGACAGCAATGTCCCGGGATGTTTTTTTGTCACACAAAAATATATTGGTAGTACAACTACGATGCTCGTCACATGGCAGCTAAGTTAGCAACGAAGCAAGTAGCCAACCTGGAGCAGTTCTGTAGTCCCGAAGGATTGAATACCGGTTGTATTCAGTAATCCAGAGGCAGAGACTTTTTAATTACTGGTCCTTGCCGGGAGTTGCGCTGGTCTCGCGGGTCGATTTACCGGTGGTGTAGGTACTGGCTCTATGGGGTGTACAGGCTTCCCTGGTTCGGGATTCTGCCCTGCTCTTCCGGGATCGTTGAGGCTGGATTTTCTCCGGAGCTCAAGAAGTTCCACAGTATCTTCCATGGGTTCTTCTTTGGCATTTTGCATGGCGCGTTTTTCGCGTTCCGTGGCCAGAAGTTCAGATTTATTTTTGATCCTTTCCTGCTGTTGCTGGCCTTGTAATACCTGTTCATCAGTGAGGGGAGTAGGTGGGGCAACTTTCTTGACGGCTGCGGCATCAGCTGGTGGTGTTGAAGAGTAGCTGACATTACCTTTTTCATCTACAGACTTGTACATTTGTTGTGCATTAACACTGAACGGTAGTATTAACAGTAAAAGGTGTATGTAGAATTTCATCAAGCACTCCCCGAACAGTTTGCCACGCACATAAGACAACTATAACTGTATTCAGCCGATATACAAGATAATGCACTAGACGTAGGTTACACACTTAACACCATATTTCATCAGATCAGGGAAGGCATGAACTACTATCTGGATTTAAAGACCCACTCGCAGCATCTTGCGGCGCAGGAAGGCGATCTGGGTTTGCAGCGGTAATGATTTGGGGCAAACGTCATGGCATCCTAGTAGCGTCATGCATCCAAAGACTCCCTCATCGTCCCCCACCAGCTGGTAGTAGTCCCCGTCATCGCGTTTGTCCCTGGGGTCCAGCCGGAAGCGGGCTATCTGGTTCATGCCCACGGCGCCGACAAAGTCTTCCCTCATTTGCATGGTGCCACAGCCGGCAATACAACAGCCGCATTCGATACAACGCTGCAGTTCATAGATCTGCTCCGCCAGTTCCGGCTCCATAGGTTCCTCTATGGCACAGAGGTCCGTCGCTTGCTGGTCGTGAACCCAGGTCTCAAGTCGTTCACTCATGCCGCGCATCCATTTGCCGGTATTGACTGAAAGATCACCGATTAATTCAAAGCCAGGCAGGGGGGCAAGAGTAATGGTTGAGGGCAAATCTTTGGTCAAGGTGCGACAGGCAAGTCCGGGGCGTCCATTGATCATCATGCCGCAACTGCCGCAAATACCTGAGCGGCAGACAAAATCAAACTGCAATGACGGGTCCTGGGTATCACGAATCTCGTTCAGGGCCAGGAACAAGGTCATTCCGGCGGCCTCCTCCAGTTTGAATTCCTGCATCTGCGGCAGGCTGGCTTCCGCCTGTGGATTGCAACGCAATATACGAAACAGCAGCAGCCTGCCTTTCGGAATAGTTCCTGTGTCGCTCATTCTTCTTCTCCAAAACGCATATT
>JAPHTU010000062.1 GCA_026196145.1 Gammaproteobacteria bacterium | reverse complement strand
GCATATCCAGCTGCATCCGTTCCATTAGATAACACAGGCAGTCCTGCTTGATTACCTTCACGTCCCTGGTCAGCATGGATGGCATTAAATGTTTACGGGTTGTGAGCTTGCCGTCTTCCACTGAAAAATATTCTTCCGCCACTTCCTGACCGTCTTCCCTCCAGGCCTCGATCACCGAATGGTCATGCACCTTGACGCTGGCAATCATTGTTCCTGCGGGTTGTTCGATAAAGTTAAGCTGATCCAGCGATCCGACAAAATTAATATCGTGGCTTTCATCATCAAAGCCGATCGACAGGTGCTCGGGAATTTTTACTATGGCCACCGTATGAAACAGCCGCACATCGACATCTTGATGGGGTTGATCGTCTATCTTGCCCAGCTGCATGACTGATTCAACATAGTTTCGCGCATGCTGTACGCCGTTAGCTTCGCCCGGCCGGCCGCACTCGATGGTCACCGAGGGACAAAACTGCGCAAAGGCAAGTGATTGCACGCCGGTTGGCTTGATAAAATAAACCACTGTCTCGGAAAACATCCTGGCCAGATTGAAAAACTGGTTATCCAGCTTGTTGACACAGGCATAATGGGGATTGCGCCCGGTATTGTTATGTATATCAATACTGGCAAATGCTCCGCGCTCGCGCATCCGTTCCCATACCTGTCGCATCAGGCGGTGCTCATCCGTTCCCGTGCTGTCGCCGCCCGGCCAGATACGGTTGTAATCGATCTGGTGCTCAAGCCGCCTAACACCATACTGCGCCGCCTCGACATTGGATATAAATAACGATAGCGACCTGGGCAGCGTCTTGCCCTGATAATCCCGAAGCAGGTCGCGCATGGCTAACCAGCCGGTATACTCGTTGCCGTGTTGCAGTACACAGACAAACAGCGGCTCCTTACGTTCACCCTCAAGGTGGATCAGTGTAGGTTCTGATAATACTTCCCCGATTTGATCCGCGTCTTTATCCAGCAATCCATCAGGTAATTGCGTTAATTCATTCAGCATGAGCACCAAAATGTCCTGTGTGTTGCATAATCATTCTTCGAGTTAGTAGTCCCACTCATGTACCGGTAAGCCACCATATTGTCGCTCACGATAAGCCGATAATAGTTGATGCATATCATTCCCGTGCCTTGCGACAAACTCACGTTGCCAACCAGCACCCGTCTGGCCACTCTCAACACGCTGCTCGATCACACCCAGGTATCGACGGATTTCATCGGCATCTATACCCAGTCTTTCCAGTCCCTGCCAGGCCAGTTCAAGCAACTGTTCCAGTACCAGTTTATCCAATGCAATATGTTCCCCTCCCAGCCACTGGACATGTGCACCGAGCCCCTGCTTTGCTGCCTTGTAAAAATTGTCCCTTGCCAGCGCAAACTCCAGCAACATTTCCGGTACTTTGTCCTGGTGTGCCAAAGCCTCTACCAGGCCATAATAAAATGCCATATTGGCCACCATGTCTATCATGCTTGGACCTGCCGGGATAACGCGCTGCTCAATACGCAAATGCGGAACACCACCGCTAATATTGATCAGCGGCCGATTCCAGCGCCAGATGGTGCCGTTGTGTAATTGCAGGTGGGCCATATCCGTTGCTGGCTTGCCAAAATCGTGTGGCAACAACACCGGGTAATGCTGCAGGTTTTCTTCAAAACATTCCCATAGTGATTCGCGTACATAATCATTACCAAAGGTGATCCGCTTAAGCGGGCCGTGTGATGCATGAGAAAAACCACCCGATGCTACCGACTGCTCAAATACCGGTATACGGGTCTCATCCCAGAGATCATATCCGAACAGATAGGGTGAATTGGCAGACACCGCAACCAGCGGCGCAGACAAGATCATCGATGCATTCAGATAACGTGCTGCATGATCCTGTGGCACCTGCATATGCACCTGAAATGAAGTCGTCGCTGATTCCAGCATCACATCATGGCGGTCGAGTGACAGGTGCTCGCGGCCAAAAATATCGATATGGAGCGGTTCGCCTCCCCTCATTGCCAGCACCTGCTCATTAAGTGCATAGTAACGATTCAGGGGTGACATAAAATCGGGAGACAACTGTTTATCCTGCAGTGTCGGTAATATGCCGCAACAGACGCAACCTGCATTGTTCTGATTTGCAACAGCACAAAGATTATCCCACCCTGCCTGCAAGGCCCGAAGCATGTCAGACAGTGCATGCTGCCTTAATTCAAGCGGCGGGAAATTTAATTCGATATTGTATTGCGATAATTCAGGCGAGGCCTGTTCCTCATCCAGCGCCTCCAGGCACTCGACATTGACTGGAGCCGGCATACCCCTGTCATCGATCAACCATGCCTCAAGCTCACAACCTGCAACCGGATGCGCACATTCAAAACGCTGCTCATCAAACCACTGTTTTAACAGCGCCGACTCATCCTCAAGCATTTTCTGATAATGCCTGAAGTCTTCCTCGCCAAAACTTGAATGCGGGATTTCCTGACCCATAGGCGGAATATACGGGAGATATTCCAACCTGACCAGCAGGTATCTACAGGCAATAAAAAAGCCCCTGTAAAGGCACTACTGTCCCATAGTTTGGGCTCACAAGGCGAACCTCATCTGAGGTTCGCCTTTTTTGTCTGGAGGCGGTGAAGGATTAAGCAGTTCCATCAGAT
>JAPHTU010000080.1 GCA_026196145.1 Gammaproteobacteria bacterium | reverse complement strand
AGGCCAGTTCAGGGTTTTTGCACAGGTCCAGAAAACTGCCGGCCTTTTTACGGGTGGCGCGGTATTCAGGCAGGTAACGTCCCGCTTGGCGCATAATCCAGATAGGCGTCTTGTCGACGGGCTCGCGCAGGAGTGCGCGCAGGAAACGATCATTTTGTAATTCTGTCATATTGTTTGTCTCAGAGACACGAGGGCACGGAGGATATAATTAAAGTACGAACCGAGGCCTTCTGCACTCCTGTAGATTGTAGCCAATCACTAATAATTAAGATGAAACACAGTACGAAAACAGTTTAGCTCTGCGTCTCCGAGTCCCTGTGACAAGTCATACGTCCAGATAATCAAGGATACCCTCAGCAGCTTGCCTGCCCTCAAACACGGCCGTGACCACGAGGTCCGAACCACGCACCATATCACCGCCGGCAAAGATTTTTTCGTTGCTGGTCTGGTGTTGAAACTTGCCATCGGCAGGCGCGATGATACGGCCACGCTCATCGAGATCAACGTTAAAATCAGCGAGCCAGTCAGCAGGGCTGGGTTGAAAGCCAAAGGCGACCACGACGCGGTCGGCCAGGATGATTTCTTCTGAACCTTCAATGGGCACAGGCCGGCGGCGACCGCGTTCATCGGGCTCACCGAGTTGAGTGGTAACCACCTTGACGCCTTCCACCTTGGTATCACCGACAATTTCAACAGGCTGGCGGTTCCAAAGAAACAGGGCGCCCTCTTCCTTGGCATTGGCGACTTCTCGCTTGGAGCCGGGCATATTGGCTTCATCCCGTCGATAGGCGCAGGTTACATTTTCTGCCTGCTGGCGTAGTGAGGTACGCACACAGTCCATGGCGGTATCACCGCCACCGAGTACAACGACATTCAGGCCCTTCATATCGATAAAATCGGGGGCAGTTTCCTGCCAGTCCATCACGCGGTGTATATTGGATATCAGGAAAGGTAATGCCTCGAAGACACCGTCTTTGTCTTCGCCAGGGAAACCGCCTTTCATATAGTTGTAAGTACCCATGCCAAGGAATACGGCATCATGTCCGTCCATTAATTGTTGTAGAGGAATGTCCTTACCAACCTCGGTATTCAGCACGAATTCGACACCCATTTCCTCCAGAATCTGACGACGGGTTTGCACCACCTGTTTTTCCAGTTTGAACGGGGGGATGCCGAAGGTTAACAGGCCACCAATTTCAGGGTAACGATCATAAACTACCGCCTTGACGCCATGGCGTGCCAGCACATCTGCGCAACCAAGGCCCGCGGGTCCCGCACCAATAATGGCGACCGTCTTACCCGTGGCTTTTACTGCGGATAAGTCGGGGCGCCAGCCCTGTTTAAGTGCCTCGTCGGTTATATATTTTTCGACCGAGCCAATGGTGACGGCACCAAAACCATCCTCCAGGGTGCAGGCGCCTTCGCACAGGCGATCCTGTGGACAGATGCGACCACAAATCTCCGGTAACGAGTTGGTGCGATGCGACATTTCTGCGGCTTCGAACAAATTGCCTTCTGCAATGAGCTTCAGCCAGTTTGGTATGAAATTATGAACCGGGCATTTCCATTCGCAGTATGGATTACCACAGGCAAGGCAACGCCCTGCCTGATGGGCAGCATTGTCCTGATCAAACTGTTCGTAGATTTCCTTGAATTCGTGCACACGGACATCGACCGAAATCTTCTTTGGGTCGGTACGGGGCAGATCCAGAAACTGGAAGGCATTCTTCGCCGGGTTACTCATGAGCATGATCCTTACTAAGCTGCGTCACGCAGACCTTCAATTAGCATGTCGATTTCACTGGCTTTTGGCTTCACAAGCCAGAACCGGTCCATCCAGTGTTCCAGGTTATCCAGCACTTCCTGTCCCCAGGCGCTACCGGTTTCAGCGACAAAATCTTCAATCATGGTGCGCAGATAATGACGGTGGTTATCCATATCCTCAGCCTGCATACCATGGATATCGATATCGAAATTGATATGGTGTTGAAACTTGTCTTCCATATCCAGTACGTAGGCAAACCCGCCCGTCATGCCAGCACCAAAGTTGACGCCTGTATTACCCAGCACAACCACAACTCCACCGGTCATGTATTCACAGCCATGGTCACCAACACCTTCTACTACGGCCCGTGCACCGGAGTTGCGGACACAAAAACGCTCACCGGCCTGACCAGCTGCATATAATTTGCCCCCGGTTGCGCCGTACAAGCAGGTATTGCCGATAATGGTGCTTTCATTCGATTTAAACTGACTGTCTACCGGCGGGGTGATGATTAGCTGGCCACCCGCCATGCCTTTACCGACGTAGTCATTGGCATCACCCTGCAGTCGCATATTTAGGCCGCCCGCATTGAATACACCAAAGCTTTGTCCGGCAGTACCCTGGAGATTGATCGTAATGGGATTATCCGCCATACCCTGGTTGCCATGACGTTTTGCGATTTCGCCGGACAGTCGGGCGCCGATGGAGCGGTTGTTATTCCGCACCGTATAACTGAACTCGCCACCTGATTTTGTTTCGATCGCAGTGATCGCATCTGCAACCATTTGCTCTGCCAGTTCTCCCTTGTCAAAGGGCTCATTTTTTGGCTCGATACAGTAACGCGGCTGGCTGGGATCTACGCCACCATCAGAAAGTAATGGGGTCAGGTCCAGCTGAGACTTCCTGCCGGTATCGCCTTCGATAACTTCCAGTAAGTCAGTACGACCTATCAAGTCGGTTAGTCTGCGCACCCCCAGTTTTGCCATGCGTTCACGTATATCCCGCGCGACAAAACGGAAATAATTGATGACCTTTTGCGGTCCATTGGGTTTGAAGTGTAGCTCTCGCAGGGTGTCATTTTGTGTTGCGATACCCGTGGCACAGTTATTGAGATGGCAGATACGCAGATATTTGCAGCCGAGTACCACCATGGGCACGGTGCCGAAGCCAAAGCTTTCGGCGCCTAGTATGGCGGCCTTGACGACATCCAGGCCGGTTTTCAGGCCGCCGTCTGCCTGTAATCGTACCTTGTCGCGCAGGTCATTGGCGCGCAGCACCTGGTTGGCCTCGGTCAGGCCAAGCTCCCATGGTGAGCCGGCATAACGAACGCTGGTGAGTGGAGAAGCCCCGGTACCGCCATCGTAGCCGGATATGGTAATAAGATCGGCATAGGCCTTGGCAACGCCCGCAGCAATGGTGCCTACACCGGCCTCGGCAACCAGTTTGACTGAGACCAGTGCATCCGGATTCACCTGCTTGAGGTCGAAGATCAGTTGTGCCAGATCCTCGATAGAATAAATATCGTGGTGTGGCGGTGGTGAGATCAGTGCCACGCCCGGCGTCGAATAACGCAGGGTGGCGATCATCTGGTTGACCTTGTCACCAGGCAATTGTCCACCTTCACCGGGCTTGGCGCCCTGTGCGATCTTGATCTGCAGCACCTCGGCATTTACCAGGTAATGCGGGGTGACACCAAAGCGCCCGGAGGCAACCTGCCTGATCTTGGATCGCTTGATAGTGCCATAGCGGGCGATGTCTTCACCGCCTTCGCCGGAGTTGGAACGCCCGCCAATCGTGTTCATGGCTTCGGCCAGTGCCTCGTGTGCTTCCGGGGAGAGTGCGCCCAGCGACATTGCTGCGGTATCGAAACGCAACATGATGTCTTCCAGTGGCTCAACCTCGTCAACAGGGATTGAAGGGGTGTCTTGCTTTAATTGCATCATATCGCGCAGGGCGGCCGTTGGCCGTTCATCGACAATGCGGGCGAATTCCTGATAATCGTTATAGTCACCGGACTCAACCGCCGTATGAATGGCTTTAACCACATCCGGGTTGAATGCATGGTATTCACCGCCATTGACGTATTTCAGCAGTCCGCCCTGTTCACGCAGCTTGCGCGGGTTCCAGGCAAGGCTTACCAATGCCTGCTGATCCGCTTCTAGGTCGATGAATTTTGAACCCTGCACACGGCAGGTGGTATTGCGAAAACATATATCGACGATTTCGTTATGCAGGCCAACGATTTCAAACAGTTGTGCGCCACGATAACTGGCAATGGTGGAAATACCCATCTTGGATGTGATTTTCTTCAATCCCTTGTTAAGGCCACTGATGTAGTTTTCACTTAGGGTGGAGATATCTTGCTCATTAATCTCGCCGGTGCGGATCATGTCGCGCAATGACTCAAAGGCCAGATAAGGATAAATAGCTGTTGCGCCATAACCAATCAGGCAGGCAAAGTGATGGGAGTCACGCGCCGTCGCGGTTTCAACGATTATATTGGCATGGCAGCGCAGACCCTTTTCAATCAGGCGATGATGTACGGCGCCCGTGGCCAGCAGCGCATGTGCGGGCAGGCGCCCCTGTGAAATATTTCGGTCAGACAGGATAACTAAAACCTTACCGCTTGCAACGGCATCTTCGGCCTGTTGGCAATACCTCTCGATTGCATTTTGCAGGCCTGTTGCGGGGTCGTAGTTCAGGTCGATACGAATCTGCCCATATTCTGCGCTATCCAGATTCTCAATCTGCTGGAATTTATCGCGGGATAGGACGGGGGAATTCAAGACGAGTCGATTGGCATGTTCCGGTGTTTCTGTGAACAGGTTGTGTTCCCGGCCCAGACAGGTTTCCAGTGACATGACGATATTTTCACGTAGTGGGTCGATCGGTGGATTGGTTACCTGGGCAAACTGTTGGCGGAAGGAGTCATACAGCGAACGGACCTTGCTGGACAGCACGGGCATGGGTGTATCGTCACCCATGGAACCAATGGCTTCCTGGCCAGCTTCTGCAAGTACCCGCACGACCTGGTCGCGCTCTTCAAAACTGAGCTGGAAGAGCTTTTCATAGATAGTGTAATTGTCTCGCTCATTAAAATTACCGGGGTTTTCGTCGCTGTCATTCAGATCATATAGCTCCCGCATTTTGTCCTTGAGCCAATCGCCATAGGGATGGCGCGATTTCAGGTCATTATCAATATCTTCAGGCAGGAGCAGCTTGCCGCTTAAGGTGTCCGCAGCCAGCATCTGGCCTGGCGTCAGACGACCCTTGCAGACAACATCTTCATTGGCATAGTCATGTACACCGATCTCGGAGGCCAATGTAATGACTCGCCCCTGCTCATCATTTTCAGTAATGGCGAAGCGTGCCGGGCGCAGTCCGTTACGATCCATGGTACAAACGGCATAGCGGCCATCTGTAAATACGATGCCGGCCGGGCCATCCCAGGGCTCCATGTGCATGGAGTTGTATTCATAAAAGGCCCTGAGATCAGGATCCATGTGTTCTATATTCTGCCATGCGGGCGGGACCAGTAGCCGCATGGCGCGGAACAGGTCAATGCCGCCCGCAACCATGACTTCCAGCATATTATCGAGGCTCATGGAATCAGAGCCTGACATGGTGACCATGGGGCGGACCTGGTCAAGGTCCGGTATCAGCGGCGTATCAAAGACATGGCTACGTGCCATCGACCAGTTGCGGTTGCCCTGCACCGTATTGATCTCACCGTTATGTGCCAGGTAACGAAAGGGTTGCGCCAGGCGCCATTGTGGCAGGGTATTGGTAGAGAAGCGCTGGTGAAAAATGGCGAGTTTGGCCTGCATGCGCTCATCAGCTATGTCTTTATACAAGGTTGGCAGATATTCCGGCATCACCAATCCTTTATAGGAGATGACACGAGTAGAAAGTGACGGAACATAAAATACCGGGTCATCTGTAAGCGCCTTTTCTGTCTGACGGCGGGCGATATACAGGCGTCTCTCAAGTTCTGCCTCATCCAGCCTTTCGGGGCAGTTGGCAAAAACCTGTTCAATATCGGGCAGAGAGGCCTTGGCCTGTTCGCCAAGCGCAGAGGTGTCAAGCGGCACAACCCGCCAGCCGGCAATTTCGAGGCCCTGTGCCATGACAAATTTACCCAGGGTATCTCGCGCTAGCTGGGCCATCTCCTTATTAGTATTAAGGAATACCATGCCGACGGCATACTGTTTGGAAAGGGAAATACCGGACTCTTCAGCGACCGCCCTGAGAAAAACATCAGGTTTGCTGATTAGCAGGCCACAACCATCGCCGGACTTGCCGTCCGCAGCTACAGCACCACGGTGTGTCAGGCGTGAAAGTGAGTGCACAGCAGTAGAAACCAGCCAGTGTGATGGTTTGCCGTCCATTTGCGCAATCAGGCCCCAGCCACAATTGTCGTGTTCAAATTCGGGCCGATATAGTCCTTGTTTTGCTAGTTTTTCCAGCGTATCCATAAGCCCTGATCCAGTGGGGTTCATCGACGAAATAGGTTGAACCGCCGCGGGCATGCCACGGGCGGCCGGCGATTATAGCGGCTGTCGCCTATGGCATCAATTCGCGCTGAGGGTAGAAATAAGCGTATCTCGGGGGTAATCACCGGTCACAATGGCCTTGCCAATGGCTTTAAACAATACCAGGCGGATGGCGCCATCAACCACCTTTTTGTCGACCTGCATATGTTTGAGCATTTCATCTGCACTCAATGATTCCGGTTTATTGGTTGGCAACCCGGCGCTGGCACACAGATCCACAACACGGTTGACGTCATCTGCTGTAATCCATCCAAGCTTTTCAGAGTGGCGTGCGGCCATACACATGCCGGCAGCAACAGCCTCACCATGTAACCACTCCCCATAGCCCATGCCTGTCTCAATGGCATGCCCATAGGTATGTCCAAGATTCAGCAGGGCGCGCTGACCAGACTCCAGCTCATCTTCAGCCACGACCTCCGCCTTATGCTGGCAGGAGCGCTCAATGGCCTGTGTAAGGCTGGTTGTCTCGCGTTGCAGTAGCTTCGGCATGTGAGCTGTCAGCCAGTCCAGAAACTCGGCATCACGAATCAATCCGTACTTGATGACCTCTGCCATGCCTGCACTGAGTTGACGGTCATCCAGGGTATTCAGGGTATCAGTATCTGCAATCACGGCGCGTGGCTGATAAAAGGCGCCTATCATATTTTTACCCAGGGCATGGTTGACACCGGTTTTACCGCCCACTGAAGAGTCAACCTGTGCAAGTAGCGTGGTGGGCGCCTGTATGAAATTTACGCCGCGCTGATAAGTTGCCGCAGCAAAGCCGGTTATGTCGCCAACAACACCGCCACCGAGAGCGATCAGGGTGCAGTTTCGGTTTAGTCGTTCCTGCAAGAGCTTGTCAAAAATCAGATTTACCGTATCCAGGGTCTTGTATTGCTCTCCATCGGGTAGGACTAATTCATGAACCTCCAGCGAAGACAGGGTTGTCTTTAACTGCTGCAGATATAGTGGGGCCACGGTTTCATTGCTGACGATAAGTACCTGTCGTGCAGGGATATGAGGTAAAAAAAGTTCACTATTGGATAGCAGCGCGCTGCCGATATAAATCGGGTAGCTTCTTTCGTCGAGGTTGACACTCAGGGTTTTCATAGTAACAGCCAGGGTATAGTCCGATTGTCGGAATTATAAGGACTTACCGAGGAATTCCTGTAAATTATTTTGAATTTCCTTACAAACCTGGTTGGAATGTCGATGATCGGTGCTGACAACGATGTCCGCAATGTCTTGATAAAGTGGCGCACGAATATTCATGAGTTCTGTTAACTTGGCTTCAGGATCTTCGGTGGCTAGCAAAGGTCGGTTACGGTCATGCCTGGTTCTGGCCAGTTGTTGGGATACCGAGGTCTGAAGATAAATCACAATTCCCCTGGACATCAGATGTTGTCGATTTTCTTCACTAAGTATCGCCCCTCCACCTGTGGCCAGAACAAGATTGCTATGCTGGGTTAGTTCATCAATAACGGAAGATTCACGTTTTCTAAAACCAGCCTCGCCCTCAATATCAAAAATGGTCGGGATATCGACCCCTGTTCGGGCCTCGATCTGGTGATCACTATCCATAAAGGTCTTGTGCAGGGTCTTGGCCAGTCGCTTACCTATAGTGCTTTTACCTGCACCCATCGGACCGATAAGAAAGATATTATTGTTTTCCATGATCAAAGAATTCGTCGTTCTGGTGTTTTACTCTCTGTGACATACGACGTACAAGAATGTACGAGTGCCATGAAGGGCAGGATGCCCGAGAATGGCCTGTCCCATCCGTGGACATCGTCGCTTCGGCGTCCTGCCTCTCGCGACATACTGTCCATCCATGGACATAAAAAAGGCACCATGGCTGGCCATGGTGCCTTGAGTAGGGACGATGTCGAATTAATTGAGTTGTGACTCTTCCTTAAGAATCTTGGGAGTTACAAAAATCAGCAATTCGGTCTTGTTATCAGAACTTAGCTTGTTTCGGAAAGCCCAGCCAACATAAGGCAGGTCGCTGAAAAATGGTACGCGGCTGACTGCCTCGGATGTGGTTCTTTCGTAGACACCACCTAACACGACGGTTTCTCCGTTGTCGACAATTACCTGTGTAGAAATGGCCTGCGTATTAATCGCAGGTACACCGTTTACCGTGGTTGTGCTGGGGGCATCTTTATTTACTGTTAGGTCCATAATGATACGGTCATCAGGCGTAATCTGCGGGGTAACCCCGAGCGAGAGCACCGCATCCTGGAAGCTGGT
>JAPHTU010000287.1 GCA_026196145.1 Gammaproteobacteria bacterium | reverse complement strand
TGTTTTTGCCAATGATTTTTCTGGCGGTCGTTTTTTACTTTCTGATCATTCGCCCACAGTCGAAGCGCACCAAGGAGCACAAGTCCATGTTGTCCGAGCTGAGCAAGGGGGACGAAATCGCGACCAATGGCGGTTTGCTTGGCAAGGTTATCAAGATTGGAGAGAACTTCGTCGAGATTGAAATTGCGGACAATGTCAATGTGCGCGTGCAAAAGCAGGCAATTTCAAATCTGATGCCGAAAGGCACCATGAAGTCTGCAGATTAACCCAGCGATCTGGCCCGAGTCTTATGAATCAATACCCTCTCTGGAAGTATCTGCTGGTAATCGCTGTCGTTCTGATCGGCGGTCTGTATGCATTACCTAATATCTATGGCAATGATCCTGCGGTGCAGGTTTCCGCAAAGGCGGGCAGTGCGGTCGACGTCTCGACTGAAGAGACAGTGAAGAGTGCCCTGCTGGCGGCCGGCATTGAATACAAGGAACTGGGCATAGACGGCGAACAAATGATTGTTCGCTTCAAAAACACCGAAGACCAGCTCAAGGCCAACACCATAATTCGGGAAGACCTGGGGCGTACTTATTCTGTGGCACAAAATATCGTACCGGCCACGCCATCCTGGTTAAGACAGTTCAACCCCATGTATCTGGGTCTGGACCTCAGGGGCGGCGTACACCTGTTGCTGGAAGTGGACATGGAAGCCGCGGTGACCAAGGCCGAAGACCGTTATGTTGAAGACATACGCTCGCAGTTACGTGACAAGCGCGTGCGTTACCTCTCAGTCAAGCGCCGTGACAACAGCGGCGTTGAGGTTCGTTTCCGCAGCAAGGCAGAGTCAGATGAAGGGCTGAAGGTTATCAAACGTGAATTCCCGGCACTGGCAGTGACTGAAAACGAGGTCGAGGGCAAGATCTTCCTGTCGGCCAGCATGACAGACCAGCAGATACGCGAAGTTAAATCCTTTGCCATTGAGCAGAACCTGACCACGCTCAGAAACCGTGTTAACGAGCTGGGTGTTGCCGAACCAAACATCTCACGTCAGGGTGAAGACCGTATTGTGGTGCAGTTACCTGGCATACAGGATTCAACCCGCATGCGGGAACTGCTCAGTGCGACCGCCACGCTGGAATTCAGGGTGGTTGATACCAACCGCGATGCCAACGAAGCAAAACAGTCCGGACGTATACCGGTCGGCGATATCCTGCTGGAGCGTCGCGATGGCAGCCCGGTACTGCTCAAGCGCCGGGTTATCCTGACCGGAGATTATATTGTCGACGCGACGTCAGGTTTTGATTCCAACAGCAATAGTCCGGCGGTGTTTATTTCCCTGGACAGCAAGGGCGCACGCCGCATGAGCGAGGCGACCAAGGAACTGGTTGGCCAGGTCATGGGTGTGGTGTTTATTGAAAACAAGGTTGAAACAAAGATTGTTGATGGCGAGAAGGTCAAGACTCGCGAGACCATACGTGAAGTCATAAATACCGCAACCATTCAGGAGCGCCTGTCAAAGCGCTTCCAGATCACCGGCCTGGACAATTCGCGCGAGGCCCGCGATCTGGCACTGCTATTAAGGGCAGGTGCACTGGCTGTGCCGATTGAAATTGTGGAGGAACGCACAGTGGGTCCGACCATGGGTCAGGACAATATCGACCAGGGCTTCCGCTCGGTGCTGGCCGGCTTCTGCCTGGTGCTGGTATTCATGGTTATTTACTACCGACTATTCGGTCTGATTGCCAATCTCGCACTTTTTATGAACCTGGTATTGATTGTCGCCGTGCTTTCCATGCTGCAGGCAACCCTGACCTTGCCGGGTATTGCGGGCATCGTGCTGACGGTAGGTATGGCGGTCGATGCCAACGTGCTGATCTTTGAACGGATACGTGAAGAACTTTCGATTGGTAATACGCCGCAGGCCAGTATCCAGGCCGGTTATGAGAAGGCCTTTGTGACGATTGCTGATGCCAACGTTACCACCCTGATCGCTTCACTGGTGTTGTTTGTGTTTGGTACAGGCCCGATCAAGGGCTTTGCCATTACCCTGTCGATTGGCATCCTGACGTCCATGTTCACGGCGATTGTCGGGACACGTGCAGTAGTCAACTTGATGTATGGCGGCAAGAAGCTGCAAAAATTATCGATATGAGGTTGTAGACATGCTGAAGATATTTAACAGAGATACCCATATTGATTTCATGCGTCAACGCAGGGTGGCCATGGTATTTTCGCTGGTATTGATTGCCGTATCGGTTGGCTCACTGGTAGTCAATCAACTGAAATTCGGTATCGATTTTACCGGTGGTACCCAGGTGGAAGTCGGTTATGAAGAGCCGGTGACACTACAGCCAGTCCGTGATGCGCTGGACAAGGCCGGCTTCAACAATTTTATCGTGCAGCATTTTGGCACGTCCCGGGATGTACTGATACGCCTGGCGCCGGTAGAAGATGCAGACAAGAAAATTGATAAATCCAATTTCAACGCCAAAGTACTGGAGGCCTTGCAAGATACCGGTACGCTCGAACTCAGGCGCGTGGATTTTGTCGGCCCACAGGTGGGTGAGGAGCTGACCGAGCAGGGCGGGCTCGCGGTGTTGTACGCACTGTTCTTTATCCTGGCCTATGTCACGTTGCGTTTTGAATTTCGCTTTGCCGTGGGCTCGGTGGCCGCGCTGGCGCATGACGTGATAATCGTGGTCGGTGCCTTTTCCATATTGCAATATGACTTTGACCTGACCGTGCTGGCGGCCATCCTTGCAGTGATCGGTTACTCGCTGAACGACACCATTGTTGTATTTGACCGCATACGTGAAAACTTCCGCAAGATGCGCAAGGCCGATGCTATTGAAGTTGTTAACAGCTCTATCAACCAGATGCTGGGCCGTACCATTGTGACTTCATTGACCACCTTGCTGGTATTGCTTGCCCTGTTCATACTGGGTGGCGAGGTCATTCGTGGTTTTGCACTGGCGCTGATTATCGGCATTGTTGTCGGTACCTATTCATCCATCTATGTGGCAAGTGCTGCCGCTCTGGCGCTCGGCGTGAGCAAGCAGGACCTGATTCAGCCGAAGAAGGAAGGCGAACCGATTGATGATATGCCCTAAAGCCGGGCTATTATTCTAATGTATAGCAATCCATATTATTTCCCCGGGTCATGAAAACCAGCGCTGAAATACGGCAGATGTTTCTGGGTTATTTCCAGGACAAGGGACACCAGGTTGTGCCCAGTACCACGCTGGTGCCGGGCAACGACCCGACCCTGCTGTTTACCAATGCGGGTATGGTGCCATTCAAGGACGTCTTTCTCGGCCGTGAAAAACGCGATTACGTACGGGCAGCCAGTTCGCAACGTTGTGTACGCGCCGGGGGCAAGCACAACGACCTGGAGAACGTCGGTTACACCGCACGCCACCAC
>JAPHTU010000099.1 GCA_026196145.1 Gammaproteobacteria bacterium | reverse complement strand
GCCACGGTTGTTACCGCCCCATGGGCTCCAGTTATTGCCGCCACTCCAGGGCATGGAGTTACCGCCCCAGCCACGGTTGTTACCGCCCCATGGCGATTGGGCAAAAGCGGCCGATGTCATTGCCAGTGCGGCAATCACGACCGTAGTTTTAAATAAAAATGTAAATCTCATTTGCTTCCCTCAGAAATTTTCGTAGATGATCCCAGGATCGTTTGATTGCAGCTTATCTTAGACCAAAGTCGTAGGTGGTGATAGTAAATCCAAGAAAAATGTGTGGATTAGAGCGATCAGGCTACGGTTTCATCCTGGGTATCTTCAACCTGTTCCGTGAAGCCGCATTCCTTTTCAGGGCAGACCAGTTCCTTACCTTTGCGCTTGGTAGTTTTCACGGTCAGTATGGGCCAGCTACAGGATGGGCAGGGCTGGTCAACGGGCTCATTCCATACCGCATAGTCGCAGTCAGGGTACCGTGAGCACGAATAGAATGTCTTGCCGCGGCGTGAACGCCGGGTAACCATGTCGCCCTGCTTGCATTTGGGGCATTGCACACCGGTTGAGGTCGGTTTTTCAAGTGGTTCTATATAGGTGCAGTCCGGGTAGGAGCTGCAGCCGATGAATTTGCCATACTTTCCTGCACGAATAAGCAGGGAAGAACCACAGGAGGGACAGCTACGGTCTTCGACAATTTCGGGTTTTTCTTCTTCTGTGTCTTCACCCAGGTTACGGGTGTAATCACAGTCCGGGTAGGCGCTGCAGCCGACAAATCGCCCGCGACGCCCGAGTCTGATCATTAATGGTTCGTTGCATTTAGGGCACTTTTCATCCAGTGGCTCTGTCGTCGCATCGGCGCGGGAGACGCTTTTTTCTTTCTCCTTGACCAGTTTGATAAAGGGCCGCCAGAAGTTATCCATAACCGGGATCCAGTCCTTCTCGCCCCTTGAGACAGCATCGAGGTCATCTTCCATGCGTGCAGTGAAATCATAGTCGACGTAATCCGGGAAGTGATTGGTCAGGAAGCGGTTAACGACACGTCCAACATCGGTTGGGAAAAATCGTCTGCGGTCGATCTCGACATATTCACGATTTTGCAGGGTAGAGATAATGGCCGCATAGGTTGAGGGTCGGCCAATGCCATACTCTTCCAGTGCACGAACCAGTGTTGCCTCGGTGAATCGTGGTGGCGGCTCGGTGAAATGTTGATCAGCACGGACGAGCTTAAGATCTACCTTGTCGCCCTTCTCCATGACAGGCAACATTTTTTCATCATCATCCGTGGCGGCGTCATCCTTGCCTTCCATGTAAACCGCCATGAAGCCAGGATTGGCGATGGTGGAGCCCGTCGCTCGAAAGGTGTTTCCATCACCACAGGCAAAATCTACCGCCACCGTATGCATGGTGGCGTGAATCATCTGGCAGGCGAGGGTACGCTTCCATATCAGGTTATAGAGTTTAAACTGGTCTTTGCTGAGCACACTTTTTAATGAATCGGGTGTACGCATGATGGACGTTGGACGTACCGCCTCATGCGCCTCCTGTGCATTCTTGGCCTTGGTTTTATATATACGGGGTTTGTCGGGCACATCATCCTTACTGTATTTATTGATGATGAAATCACGGATTTCATCGATGGCCTCATTCGCGAGGGTCACCGAGTCGGTACGCATATAGGTAATCAAGCCCACGGTTCCGGAACCGGTATCGATGCCTTCATACAATTGCTGGGCAGTGCGCATCGCGCGCTGGGTAGAAAAGCCGAGCTTGCGAACGGCCTCCTGCTGCAATGTGGAAGTTGTAAAGGGCGCTGACGGGTTACGACGGCGGGATTTTTTCGCGACTTCGTTGACGGTGAGCTGTTTACCGCCATGCTTGACTAGTTCAGCTTTGGTATTGCCGGCATCTTTTTCATTATTGATGGTGAATTGCTTGACGGTTTCACCGTGAAATTCCCGCAGCTTGGCAACAAAATCCTGTTTATCCTTCTTCAGATCCGCTTCCAGAGTCCAGTATTCCCTCGGTATGAATGCCTCAATCTCATCTTCACGTTCGGCAATCAGTCTGAGAGCCGGGCTTTGTACCCGGCCAGCTGACAGGCCCCGGCGAATTTTTTTCCACAGTAGTGGCGACAGGTTAAAGCCCACCAGGTAGTCCATACCGCGTCTGGCCTGTTGGGCATTAATGAGCTCCTGCGAAAGTTCACGTGGCTCCTCTACCGCCTTCTTGATCGCATTCTTGGTGATCTCATGGAAGACAACCCGATACACCGATTTATCTTTTAAAAGCTTCTTGTCGTTCAGTAGCTCATACAGGTGCCATGATATGGCCTCGCCCTCACGGTCCGGGTCAGTTGCAAGGTATAGTGCATCTGCTTTTTTCAGTGCCTTGGCGATGGCATCGACATGCTTCTTGTTTTTGCCGATTTGCTCGTATGACATCTGATAGCCATGCTCGGTGTCGATGGCACCTTCACGCGGGATGAGGTCACGTACATGACCATATGAAGCGAGCACGGAAAAGTCCTTGCCAAGATATTTGGTAATGGTCTTGGACTTCGCGGGCGATTCTACAATGACAAGATTTTTAGCCATGAAACTGGTTGCCTGGGAAAAAAGAGTAAATCTAATTCAGCAGGCTGTTGGGCTCGTGGAACCTCATCGCCTCAAGCCGCTGAAAGGCTTCTTGCTGGTCAGATTGATTCGACAGGACGATAAGTACAACCCACTCCAGCTCGCTCAGGTCTATATCGTCAGTGTCTAGCGCAAGTAGCCGGTCAATAACCAGCTCAAAACTATTGGGCGTCAGTATGCCGGTATTTGCCAGACCCAAAAGGTAGTCGCGGCATTCAGTGTCTAACAGCGCTTCTTCCGTGGCAGAAAAACAGCGCAGGGAATGCCTGGCATGCCTGATTGGTGCCTGCTCGGATATCTGGTTGCCAAGGTCATCAAGCCAGCGAAAGGCTTCATGAATTTCACCATTGGCGAAGCCAGCATCCATCAGAAGTACTTTTAGTGACTCCTGATCCTGTTGTACGGACTCCTCCTCAATGGAGGCATTCTGCAGCAGGTACATGAGAATATCGATTACATTTTCTTTCATGGCCGAACTTTACCATGTATGCCCCGGATATTTCACGAGGGCAATGGTATTAAATTGATGTGGTGGTAGTTCGCAGGGGTATTATTTGGCAGAAATGCTTCGAATATAGTGCCCGCCGGGCTGTGAGGCGACCTTACCTTCCAGCTCAAGTATGAGAAGAATTGATGAGATGGCGTTAGAGGCCATGCCGGTTCGACTAATAAGGGTGTCGATGTTTACCGGGTCATAGGCCATTGCCTCCAGGATGATAAGATGTGATTCACTGGTTTCGGTGCAGGGGTCCGGTGTCTCATCTGGCTGCTCACCGATTTCAAAAGATGCCTGGGCGATGGGGGAGAGTTCTTCCAGAATATCCTGTGCCGTTTCAATCAGTTTGGCTCCCTGACGTATGAGCTGGTGACAGCCTTTGGCAAGCGGGTTATGTATGGATCCTGGAATGGCAAAGACCTCCCTGGATTGTTCCAGCGCCCTGTAAGCGGTAATAAGTGAGCCACTTTTCTGTGCAGCCTCGACGACCAGTGTACCCAGGCTTAGCCCGGCAATAATCCGGTTTCTACGCGGGAAGTTACCGGGTAGCGGTTTAGTACCTGGTGGGAATTCTGTGACCAGTGCACCATGCTCCGCTATTTGGTGTGCCAGGTTGCGATGCCTTGCGGGATAGACTCTATCCAGTCCATTGCCGGTGACAGCGATGGTCTGACCGCCGGCATCCAGGGCACCCTGATGGCTCGCGCCATCAATCCCTAAAGCCAGACCGCTGGTAATGACGAGACCGGTATTGGCCAGATGCCGGGCAAATTCATAGGCAGTTTCGTAACCACTACTGCTCGGGTTGCGACTACCAACCATTGCGAGTTGTAACTGGCTGAGTAAAGTAATATTGCCGTTAACAAATAAAACGGGAGGTGCGTCGTGAATCGCCTTCAATAAGGCGGGATATTGCGGGTCATCAATGCAAAGCAGATGGTGATTAGCAGATGCCTCCAACCAGGATATCGACTGTTCCAGACGCTTGTGATCGACTGTCTTGATCGCGCGACACAGGTCAGAGGAGAGCCCGGTTGTTGCGGCGAGCTGCGTTTCGGGTGCAGCAGAGATGGCTTCAGGAGTACCAAAGCCTTCCAGTAGTTTTTGAATACCTGCCGGGCCGAGGCCCGGTACAAGAGTTAGCTTGAGCCAGTCAAGCTGATGTTCCGGAATCACTCAGGTGTGCGAACCTCGTCCAATACACGCATATGCTGGCGTGATTCCACGACAAATGCATAGCTGAGGTTTTCATGGGCCTCAATCACTATCACTGAGCCGGCTCTTTCATCCGGCAGCGTAACGGTATCTTTGCGTGCTGGTGAAACCGTATCGAGGACCGTTTCGCCCTTGGTGAAGACAGATAATACGTGTCCCCTTGCTAAGCCATCGCTGGTTCCAAGGTTGATAATGACCGACTGGAAACGACCAAACGCGCCGATACCACCGATGATATCCAGAACCTGACCCTTAAGTTGTTTGTCTGGCACCTTGGGGTAATAGTCGGTGATGATACTATCCGCATCTCTGGCTAGTGCAATGTCACCAACAGATATTTCACGGGTATTTGAGGTCACTAACAGGGTGGACGGGTCACCCAATTGATCAAGTTTTGCGTCACCGGCAAAAATACTTTCATAGGCGATGAGGTCACCAGTAGCCGGGTCGTTAATCGGATCACCCGCGTGGTATATCTGGTAACCCTTATCACCGGTATCTGATAACCCTTTTACATATACGCGCTGGCCTTGTGTCACAACGATACGCCCTTCCTCACCACGAACAACATAGGGGGCGCTGTCTATTGTGGCTTTATCGAGCAGGGCGAGTTTGAGTAGAAATTGTTTGACTGCCCCGAGAGGTAATACGGGGATCGCGTCATCAATAGGCGTAGAACGAATCTTTGGAGACAGTTTGGAGGTGCCGTGGGCACGGTTGATTCCCAGCCGTGGCTGCCCGTCTACATAGGATAATGATATGATGTCACCCGGGTAAATCAGGTGGGGATTGGCAATTTGCGGGTTCCCTTCCCATAATTCGGGCCAGCGCCATGGTTTTTCCAGGTATTTACCTGATATATCCCATAACGTGTCTCCCTTGACCACGGTATAGCTTTGTGGCGCATCGCCCTTGATCTCGATGGTATCGGCAAGTGCATTGCCAATGCCCAGGCTTGCGGATAAAGCCAGAATACCCAGCAGCTGGCGGACTAGAACAGGAAAAATTCGTTTCGCAGTCATGGTTTACCTTTTATATAATGGGTGCAATCACACATCTCACTTAATCCTAAGACAGAATTTCTGATTATTCCAGTATTATTTTCTTTAATTTCCTGTACTTGGGTGAGAATACGAGAATTTTTCGAGATCATTATGGCGATATTAGATATTTTACACTTTCCGGATGAGCGGCTACGGCGCAAGGCAAAAACTGTTGCGCAGGTCGATGATAGGATCAGACAGTTGATTGATGACATGTTTGAGACGATGTATGACGCACCGGGTATAGGTCTGGCCGCGGTACAGGTCAACGTTTTTGAGCGGGTGATCGTGGTCGATATTTCGGAGGATCGTACCCAGCCATTGGCACTTGTGAACCCGGAAATTACCCGTCTTGACGGTGTTGAGGAGATGGACGAGGGCTGTCTTTCTGTTCCGGGCATCTTTGAGAAGGTAAAACGCGCGGATGCGATCACGCTCAAGGCGATGAACCGTGATGGTGTGCAAATAGAGATGGATGCCGATGGCTTGTTGGCCGTGTGTATCCAGCATGAGATCGATCATCTGGATGGTAAATTATTCATAGATTATCTGTCAGAATTAAAACGTCAGCGTATTCGTAAAAAACTGGCCAAGCATCAGGTATCTGCAGCCAGCGCCTCTCGCAAGGTTATCTAGTCAAACTGCTTCCACTAGCAGTCATCATTTTTCAGGAAGTCATTTGAAGCTTATTTTTGCAGGCACGCCCGAGTTCGCCGTGCCGACCTTACAGCGACTGATTGATAGTCAGCATGAAGTGGTGGCTGTATATACACAGCCTGACAGACCGGCAGGCAGGGGGCAGCAGATGCGCGCCAGCCCGGTGAAACAACTGGCAGAGTCAAATGGCATCCTGGTAGTGCAGCCGCTATCGCTGAGGGACGAATCAGCGATAAATGAATTAAGGCGCTTTCAGCCCGGGCTTATGATTGTCGTGGCCTATGGCCTGATATTGCCAGCAGAGGTGCTGGCGATACCGCTTCATGGCTGTTTGAATGTACACGCCTCATTATTGCCTCGTTGGCGCGGGGCAGCGCCGATTCAAAGGGCCATACTGGCTGGCGATACAAAGACCGGGGTCACCATTATGCAAATGGATGAAGGTCTGGATACGGGTGATACGTTGAAATTCTCAGAGGTAACGATTTCTGATGATATGACAGCGGAGGGCTTACATGACGAATTGGCCATTCTGGGAGGTGATGCCTTGCTTGAGGTTGTCGACAGTATCGAAGCAGGAAACTGTCCACCTGCCGTTCAGCAGGACGAGCAGCAGGCAAACTACGCTGCAAAGCTCAGCAAGGCGGAAGCAGAAATCGACTGGACATTGCCGGCACCGCAGGTACTGCGACTGATTAAGGCCTTTAATCCATGGCCGGTTGCTTTCACATCATGGTCGGGTAAATCATTACGTATATGGGATGCACGTATCGCGGAAGACAGTAGCGCAGGGAATCCGGGAAAGCTGGTCTCGATAGATCATAAACTGCCAGTGATTGCCTGCGGAGACGGCGCGTTGGTATTACTGGAGGTTCAGCCTGAAGGAAAGAAACGTATGCCGGCGAACGCCTATATGAATGCCAGACAGGCCGACATCAAGACTGGCATGGTCTTTGGGTAGTGACAGGAGTGAAGTTAAAACCCGGGGTAGAAGTAAGATTGCAGGCGGCAAGGGTGCTGCTAGCCGTTACACAGGATTACCAGCAACTTGATGAAGCCCTAAGCCGCTACAATGAGGGGTTGTCAGCGCAGGATTCTGCCCTGTTGCAGGCCATCTGTTATGGCGTCATGCGATGGCATATTGAGTTGCAGTACTGGATGGAGCAGTTGGCAAAGCGCTCTGCCAGTGATTTGAAGCCGGCGGTTCAGGTCCTCATCCTGATTGGCCTGTTTCAATTAAAGCACATGCGGATACCGGTACATGCGGCAATCCATGCCACAGTCGAATGCGCCGCAAATTTACAGTCGAAGCGGGCAAAAGGACTGATCAATGCGGTACTAAGGGCGTTTCAACGTTATATGTCCGCGACTGACAATAGTTTTCAAAAACTTGTCGAAGGGCGGCCGGAGTTTGTGCGTTACGCCCACCCACCCTGGATGCTCAATCGGCTGCAGACCGACTGGCCGGGGCAGTGGCAGCAGATAGCAGAAAATAATAATCAGCAGGCACCAATGGTTTTGCGCGTGGATACACACAAGGCCGATATTGATGAGTATCAGTCACGGCTGGCGTCTTCCGGTATAGAGGCAAATAAGCACCCGTTTGCAGGTAGCGCACTGGTTCTATCAAAACCCGTGGATGTAGAAAAGATACCCGGGTTTAGTGATGGTCTGGTATCCGTTCAGGATGCGGCAGCACAGCTGGCCACGCCATTACTGCAGCATGATAGTACACACCGGGTGCTTGACGCCTGCGCAGCCCCGGGGGGTAAAACGGCGCATATTATGCAACAGGCCCGACCTGCATATCTTGCGGCGCTGGATAACAGTAAGCCTCGACTGGAAAGAGTTAAGGATATGTTCAGTCGTATTGGTCAAACGGCACAACTCATTGAGGGGGATGCAAGCAATCCGGATGATTGGTGGGACAAGGTGCCATTTGATCGAATCTTGCTTGATGCGCCATGTAGTGCCAGCGGGGTAATCCGCCGTCACCCGGATATCAAGTATTTGCGTACAGAACGGGCGTTGCAGAAAATTATCAAGCGGCAGTCAAAAATACTTGATGCCATGTGGCAACTACTCAAGCCCGGGGGTATGCTGCTGTATGTGACCTGTTCCGTTTTTAAGGCTGAAAATGAGGATCAGGTTACCGCATTTATACAACGACAAGATGATGCCGAGCTCGCAGAAATGTCAGTACCATGGGGTAGGGGCCAGACAGGTCGCCAGATATTGCCTGGTGATGAAAAGATGGATGGATTCTATTTCGCATTACTAAAAAAACGATGAAGCGATTATCGACACAGATATTAATAATGGCCCTGCTGTTTTCAGGTGGCCTGTTTGCCAGGCAGCAGGACTTTGCTGACCTGGATCTTCGGCTGGCTAGTGATGAGTTTTCGCTGCTATTACAAGGAGACCTGTCCTTTCATTTTAGCAAGGCGGCGCTGGAGGCCCTGGCAAATGGCTTGCCACTGGCTGTAGATACAGAAGTTATCATCAAGCCGGCCAATAAATGGTACTGGCAACAATCACTGGCATCCTTTCGTTATAAACTGGAGATTCAGTATCATGCACTTAGCCAACAATATCTGGTTAAGGGTATTGATCATACTTATCCGCGAGCATTTTTAACCCAGTCTGCGGCCCTGGCCGCACTGGGCAGGATCAAAGAGCTGGCGCTGGTTGAGCTTTCATCGCTTGATCCCGATGAGCAGTATGAAGTCAGTATTCGATCAGTGCTGGATAGCGAGTCATTGCCCGTTCCTTTGAGGCCATTAACCTATTTATCTGATGAGTGGCGGCTGAGGAGTGGCTGGAAGCGGTTACACTGGCCGGAGAATAATTGATGTCTGTGTTGCCTAGGCTGTTTCGTTGGCAACACTGGGGTGTGGCACCCGTACTATTATTGTTTGCCGGCCTGCTATTTTCCCTTTATATGCTGAGTAGTGCCACAGAAAACTCGGCTGTTATTGGTCCTTACTATTCATGGTTACTGCTGGGTAACGCACTTGGTTTGCTGGTGTTGACCGGCATGCTGGGTTATCAGTTATATCGGTTGACGATAGAGTATCGTCAACGCAGGGCCGGTATCAGGCTGACGCTACGAATGGTAACCATGTTTGTTATTCTGGCTGTGGTACCTGTTTCGCTGGTTTACATTCTCTCGGTGCAGTTTTTACAACGCGGCATAGACAGCTGGTTCGATGTGCGCATTGAAACTGCGTTGGGTGATGCACTGGATCTAAGCCGTGACTCCATGACAGGGCTTATACGTGAAAAAGCGAAGTCCACATTGAAGCTGGCTGAATCGGTGGTTGATACACCAACCAGCATCGCTACCCTGAACCTTGTGGATATGCGCCTCAGCAGTGGCGCAGATGAAATTGCCCTGCTGGATACCACGGGTCATGTTTATGCCTTTAGTACAACTGACCCAGAGAGCTTGTTGCCAAACGCACCTAGTGAGTTGATCTACAGTCAGCTACGCCAGGGTTACCCTTATCTGGATCTGGAGCCTGTCAAGGACGAGGGGTTTATTATCAGGGTCGTCATTGAGATTCCGGATACTATTAATCTGGCGGTCAGGGGAAGACGGCTCATTCAGGCCCTGTATCCGGTAGCAGACAGGTTGAATTCACTTTCGCAGAGCGTACAGTCAGCATTTGCTGCCTATAAGGAGCTGTCCTATATACGAGACGAACTTAAAAACAGTTTTATCCTGACCCTGTCACTCGCTCTGGTGCTTAATATTCTGGCTGCGATTATTGTCGCTGTCATATCAGCGCGACGCCTGGTGGAGCCGGTCAGGGTCCTTGTTGATGGTACCCGGGCGGTGGCAACGGGGAATTATGAGAAACGTTTGCCGGTAACTTCACATGATGAGTTAGGCAAGCTTGTCGGCTCTTTTAATGATATGACCCAGCGGGTTGCTGAAGCTAGTCAGCAGGCTCGTTTAAGTCGTGAGGCGGCGGAAGAGGAGCATGCCTATGTGCAGACTATTCTCTCCAGGCTTTCGTCGGGTGTTATAACGTTAAATTCAGATGGCCTGGTGGTCACGATGAACCCGATGGCATCCCGAATTCTGCTGAATAGCGAGGTGGACCTGACCAATAAAAGTCTGGATGAGATTGTCGATCAGTTCCCCGGACTGCATGAATTTTATAATTGTATTCACCGGCATTTAAATGCTGACGAGACACAATGGCAGGAGCAGTTGGTATTTCTCAACCATAAGGGCCGTCAGGTACTCATGGTCAATGGTGGTCTGCTATCTCCCGAACAGGGCCGCGAGGGTGAGCATGTTGTGATGTTTGATGATGTTACGGATTTTGTTCAGGCGCAAAGAGATGCGGCCTGGGGCGAGATGGCAAGGCGACTTGCCCATGAGATAAAGAATCCGCTAACGCCCATACAGCTGTCTGCGGAACGCGTGCGGCATAAATGCCTGCAAGATGTGGAGGGCAAGGCCGCAGAGGTGCTGGACAAGGCAACACGTACCATTATTGATCAGGTTGAGGCGATGAAAGATATGGTGAATGCCTTCACACAATATGCACGTAGTCCGGAATTGAAGATTGAGTCGTTATCTCTTAATCGTATGATTGAGGAAATTCTTGAAATGTATAAAGGCGAACAACAGCGCGCTGCTACAGAATTGCGACTTGATTCTGAAAATACCTATATATCAGCCGATGCCGGTCGTATTCGGCAACTGTTACACAATCTTATAAGAAATGCCCTTGATGCATTGAATGGCGTTGAAGATCCTCATTTGCTGGTTGAGACCAGGTTTGATCCGCTGAATAATACATTGGTATTAACGATAGAAGATAATGGCCCGGGCTTTGATGAATCTATTATTAATAATGTTTTTGAGCCTTACGTAACAACAAAGCAACAAGGAACTGGCCTGGGTTTGGCAATTGTGAAAAAAATTGTTGAGGAGCATCATGGTGCCATCACAGTTACCAATCTGGTTAAAGGCGGCGCCAAGGTAATGATTAATTTCTCCTGTATGGATGTTGTGTCACATGCATCATCAAATGGTGGCCTTGGCTGATGGCAAAAGGCAGCATACTTGTAGTTGATGACGAACCCGAAATCCGGCAACTGGTTAGCGAGATTCTTGCTGACGAGGGTTACGAAGTAACGGTAGCTAACGGCGCTGTTCAGGCACGCGCTGCCTGCCTGGAGCGTCGCCCGGATCTTGTTTTGCTGGACATCTGGATGCCTGAGGTTGACGGCATTGCGCTGCTTAAAGAGTGGAGCAATAGTGGCGAATTGCCTTTCAGGGTGATTATGATGTCTGGCCATGGCACGATTGAAACGGCGGTGGAAGCAACGCGGCTGGGGGCGTACGACTTTCTCGAAAAGCCGCTGTCCATGGCCAAGCTGATATTGACGGTAGATCGCTCCATGCAATCTTTACGTCTGGAACGAGAAAATCAACGGCTTCGTGACCAGACAATGGTAATAGATGCGCCTATCGGTAGCAGTGAGCAAATGCAGGCATTGCGGGAACAGGCGCTGGCCGTATCTCAACACGATTCACCGGTACTGATTAAAGGTGAGGCAGGTTGTGGAAAGGAAACCTTTGCCCGCTTTATTCATCACTCCGGGCCACGTAAGGATGGCCCTTTTGTCACGCTACGTATTGGCGCAGTCGCCAGCGGTAACTCCCAGGCCGCCATCTTCGGACGGGAGCAGTCCGGCCAGGTATATTATGGCCACCTTGAGCAGGCCCATGGTGGTACATTGTTTCTGGAGGAGGTCGCAGATCTGGAATCTGATACACAGGGTCGCCTGCTAAGTGCTTTACAGGAAGCTTCTTTTCTAAGGCTGAACGGTACGCAGGCTATCTCGGTAGATGTCAGGATAATAGCCAGTACACGTTGCGATCTGGAGCAGGAGGTGAGAGAGGGGCGCTTCCGTGATGATTTGTATTTTTTTCTGAATGTGCTGCCGGTAACTATCATGCCACTACGTGAGCACCCGCATGATATAGCAGAGGCGATAGCATTTTATACGGATTATTTTGTTAAACGCGACGATTTACCCAACCGGACCTTTGACGAGGCCGCGATAAACCAGTTAATGCATTATTCATGGCCAGGCAATATCCGTGAACTACGTAATCTGGTTCAACGCCTGTTAATACTTGGAACTGAAAAGGTTATCTCTGAGTCCGATGTGCGCCGCGCATTAGGTGCCTCGGTCAGCGTCACAGTAGATGCCGCGCAGCCCGCATTTAGTCAGGGCATGATGGATATGCCATTACGGGAAGCCAGGGAGGTATTCGAGCATGATTACCTTTTATACCAATGGAACCAGGCAGGCGGCAGCGTCAGCAAGCTGGCGAAAAATATTGGGATGGAAAGAACGCATTTATACCGTAAACTTAAAAGTCTGGGTATCGATCATAAAAGGCCAGTAACAGAAAAATGAAAATTATAATACTGGGTGCAGGTCAGGTGGGTTCCACATTGGCAGCAAGTCTGGCCAGCGAGGCCAATGATATTACCATTATCGATACCAATACCGACTTTCTGCGAGACCTGCAGGAGCACCTGGATCTCAGAGTGATCGCAGGGCATGCCTCACATCCGGAAGTACTTACCCAGGCCGGTGCCGAGGATGCCGACATGATAATTGCTGTTACCAACAGTGATGAGGTAAACATGATTGCCTGTCAGGTTGCCTACACCATGTTTCATACACCGACAAAAATAGCACGGGTACGTGCTCCGGAATATCTGAATCAGCTAAAGCTGTTTCATCAGGAGGCTTTGCCGATTGATGTGTTGATCAGCCCGGAACAATTGGTCACAGATGCTATTAGAAACCTGATAGGCCATCCCGGCGCGCTTCAGGTGACCGACTTTGCCGATGGTAGGGTAAAGCTGGTGGCGGTACGGGCGTTTTATGGCGGCCCATTGGTTGGCCATGAATTAAAAACGTTGACTGAACACATGCCAGGGATAGAGGTCCGTGTCGCCGCCATTTTTCGGCGCAATCGCCCTATTATTCCACATGGACACACCGTTATTGAGCCCGATGATGAAGTATTTTTTGTTGCGGCTGAGGCCCATATCCGGGCCGTAACTTCCGAGCTGCGCCATCGTGAAAAAAAGGTGAGAAGTATCATGATTGCCGGTGGCGGTAATATTGGTACGCGACTGGCACGATCACTGGAAAGAAACTATCAGGTCAAGCTGGTCGAGCGCGATCCGGAGCACGCCTTATCTATATCAGAGAGCCTGCAAAAAACCGTGGTCCTGCAAGGTGATTGTGCAGACAAGGATCTGATGCTGGAAGAAAATATCGATAGCATTGATGTATTTTGTGCTGTTACCAATGACGATCAGGCGAATATTCTCTCCGCGATGCTGGCCAAGCGTCTGGGTGCAAATAAGGTGATGTCGCTCATTAACCGTGCTTCCTATGTTGACCTGATACAGGGTGGAGAAATTGATATAGCCATTTCTCCACAGCAGGTGACGATAGGTAGCTTGTTGGCGCATGTCAGGCGGGGCGATGTTGTTAAGGTGCATTCATTGCGTCGTGGTGCGGCCGAGGCAATTGAAGCGGTTGCCCATGGTGATAAAACCACGTCAAAGGTTGTTGGTCGGCGCATCGATGAAATTGCGCTACCCGCTGATACGACCATTGGCGCCATCGTGCGTGGTGAAGAGGTTATGATGGCGCATCACGATACCGTCATAGAAGCGGAGGACCATGTCATTCTGTTCCTGGTAGACAGAAGCAAGATCAGTGCGGTGGAAAAGCTGTTCCAGGTCGGCCTGACATTTTTCTAACGGTTGACCCCTCTTGCAGCTATTAATCGTTCAACGTGTCCTGGGTGTGCTGCTGATGTTGTTTAGTGTCACCCAGTTATTTCCAATTCCGATATCTCTATATGATAGTGACGGACAGGTGGCGCCTTTTCTGCTGGCGTTCATCTTTACGCTTCTGGTCGGATTGGTGCTCTGGTTCCCTGTTCGTAACCTAAAGCAGGGCCTGCGTCTGCGAGACGGTTTTGTTATTGTCGTAATGTTCTGGGTAGTGCTCGGTTTATTTGGGGCTATCCCGTTAATGTTGTCAACCGCCCCACACCTGCCAGTCGTTGACGCTGTGTTTGAATCGGTTTCCGGACTGACCACGACGGGGGCCACGGTAATCACCGGGCTGGATTACCTGCCTCGATCAATTTTGTTCTATCGTCAACAGTTGCAATGGCTGGGTGGCATGGGAATTATTGTTCTGGCGGTTGCCATACTGCCAATGCTGGGTATTGGTGGTATGCAGTTATATCGTGCGGAGACGCCGGGGCCGATGAAGGATAACAAGCTGACTCCCCGGATTACGGAGACAGCCAAGGCGCTTTGGTATATATACCTGGGTTTAACGACGATTTGCGCACTGGCTTACTGGCTTGCCGGTATGGAGCTATTTGATGCCGTGGCGCATAGTTTTTCCACTATCGCTATTGGTGGGTTTTCCCCTTACGATGAAAGCATGGGTTATTTTGATAGTCCCATGATCAAGATTGTAGCCATACTGTTTATGATTTTATCGGGAATCAATTTTGCCCTGCATTTTGTTGCCTGGCGTAACCTCAGTGTTGGCCCCTACCTGCTGGACTCTGAGACTCGAACCTATTTGCTGGTACTGCTGTTTATATCAGTGGTGACGGTGACACTGCTGTACGTCATGCATGTGACTGACACATTGGGGGAGTCAATGCTGACAGGGATTTTTCAGGCGGTTTCGATTAGTACCACCACGGGTTTTACCACGGAAGCTTACTACCTATGGCCAGGCGCTATACCCGTCATTTTAATATTTGCCAGCTTTATCGGCGGCTGTGCGGGATCGACAGCCGGTGGAATCAAGGTAATACGTTTTATGTTGCTGATAAAGCAGGGACGTCGCGAGATTATGCGTTTGATTCACCCTAATGCCCTGATCCCCATCAAGGTGGGTGGCAAGCCACTGTCAGATCGTGTGATCAATGCGGTATGGGGGTTTTTCTCGGCCTATGTCGGGAGTTTTGTTGTCATTATGGTAGTACTGATGATCAGCGGCCTGGATCAGGTCACGGCGTTTTCTGCAGTTGCGGCGACCATGAATAATCTTGGCCCGGGCATGGGTGAGGTGGGGGCCAATTATGCAGATATTAATGACTTCGCCAAGTGGATACTGTGCTTTGCCATGTTGCTTGGGCGGCTTGAGGTATTTACCTTACTGGTTATTCTCAGCGGAGCATTCTGGAGAAAATAGCAGTAAGTCACTATTGGACGTCATACCTCTCGCGGCATACGATGTACACGGACGTACGAGCGCCGTGAAGGACAGGAAGTCCGAGAACGGCTAGTCCATCCCTGGGCATCATCGCTCCTGCGCATCCATGCGCCCGCGACATACTGATCGTCCATGCCCATAAAAAAAGCCCCATCAAATGATGGGGCTTTTTCGTCAGTCCCGGAACTTACAAGGGACTTAAACGTTACTACAAAAGTCGCTATTACTTCTTGGCAGGGGCCTGAGGGGCGACAGGAGCAACCGGCGCACCATAGTAAGGCGCATATCCGTTGTAACCACCGTTGTTAGTGTAACCGTTACCATTGGCAGTCATGTCAGTATCAGCATCCATGTTGCCCTTACCTTTACCAGAGAAGGAGAAAGAGAACTCGCCTTCGCCAGCGCCAGAACCTTTACCCTTGCCATCGAAGTCAGAGTTGGCACGACCCTGGAAGTCATCAGAGCTGTTGTAACCGTTGTAGCCGTTGCCACCGTTGGTGCTGTAGCCGTCACCGTTACCACGAACGTCAGTATCAGCATCCATGTTGCCTTTACCTTTACCGCTAAAATTCATAGTGAAAGAACCTTCGCCTGCAGCAGAACCTTTACCGCGACCAGAAGCATCGGAAGAACCGTTGCCATAGCCATCGTCATTGCTCCAGAAAGCAGAGGCCGAAGAAGTAGCCAGAATTGCAGCTAAAGCTGCAGCAGAAATTAGAGATTTCATAATAAACTCCTAAAAAAGTTAAACATTAAAAAGATCGAAAAGCTTTAAATTACGATATGGTAAAATAATATAAGCAAACCGTAATATTGTCAATCCCTAATATTCAAATAATCTAATATTGCAAGGAGTGGGGCCTGGTTGACCAGCTTGGCAGTGTGCTGAGAGGCGACTTATATATAGTTATAAGTCGTAGTGGCTCAATATATGTCTGGTGAGCCCTCGGGTTGCTGTTTAAATCGACGGTATGCCCATATATATTGCTGTGGGCACGCCTGTACGCAGGCCTCTATGGATTGGTTCAGGGCGGTCGCAGCGATCACCTCATCTGGATTTGTTATCTCGGGCTCGGCCTCACGGATAATTAATCGGTATCCACGCCCCCATGGAAGCCTCTCCATGTAGGCGAAGAATACGGCGGCATCGGTTTTTCTGGCCATTTTAGATACCAGTGTCATGGTATAAGCAGGAACCCCAAAAAAGGGTGCAAAAACACCACCGACATCTCTTGGTTCCTGGTCAGGCAGGATACCGACTACCTCGCCTCGCTTTAATGCGCTAATCATTTCTTTGAGTCCCTGCCGCCCAAAGTCGACCAGTCTGGCACCAGATCGTTCTCTTGCCTTTATGATCCAGGGCTCAAGTGCCGCAATACGAGGCGGGCGGTACATGGCGGTAAATGGATAGCGCGATGATCCAACGATACCGCATAATTCCCACGCTCCCAGGTGAGGCGTGGCGGCAAACAGCCCTCTTTTTTCCTGCAGGCAGGCCTCAAGTGGCTCTATGCCGTGGATCTCTATTACTTTTGATAATAATTTCTCGGTGGGCCAAAGCCACATTGGGCCAAGCTCAAGTATGGATTTACCTAATTCGATGAGACTGTCTCTGAGTAATGTGTCCCGAAAACGTTCAGATTGATCATGAAAGCACGCATTAATGTTTCTATTCGACACGTATTTTGCTTTATTAGGTAAAATATAGAGAATATTACCCACAATATGGCCAATTACGTGAATAACACCTAAAGGAAGCTTGGAGGTCAGCCACAATACGGCAATAAATACGTGATATTTCATATTATTGGAATATAAATATATATAGTGGGAAATATCATATATCTTTCTCTATTATAGGCCTCATGGTGGACAATAGAGATGAAAATAAGGTTTTATTGCCTTTCTCTTCTTTGGCCAGTAGAGCCTTCATGTGCTGACGTTGGGTAGGTTTGTCAAAGCAGGCCGGGCAATTCTCAATAATGACAGGTAGATCAGCCTGGTGGGCAAATTCTGCCATTTGACGCTCACGGGCATATACCAGCGGCCGGATAATGCGTATATCACCATCGTCATTCGTGTAATGAGCCTTCATGGTTTTGAGTTTGCCACCGTGGAAGGCGGACATCAGAAAGCTTTCTGCCAGATCGTCGAGATGTTGCGCTAGCGCCAGAACATTATAATTGTTATCGCGCGCTGTCTTGTACATCAGGCCACGACGCATTCGGGCACACCAGGCACAGTATGAATCGCCATGCATGTGCTTATCAGCCAGATCAACAATGGGCTCTGAAACAAAATAATGGTCCAGCCCGAGTGACTGGATATAGGGCTTCAGAGGCGAGGGATCGAAGCTATCGCTTTGTGGATCAATGGTAATAATGCTCAGTTGGAATGAAATCGGTGCATGGCGCTGCAGGCGGATCAGGATATGTAATAACGTAAGAGAGTCCTTGCCACCTGAAAGGCCGAGTAAAATACGGTCCCCATCACGAATCATGTCGTAATCAGCGATAGCGCGACCAGCAAGACGCTGCAGACTCTTTGGCGGGGTAACATGCATAGGAATGACAGCGGGTTCTCGATTTGTTTGATACAAGATAGTGATTATTCCTGAGCTTAAGCTATTCGGAAAGCTATCTGTGAAAAATGAGGAAAATTATTGGCATAAGGCTTGATGATCATGAGCCGCATAAGCGGATTACCTTCTCAGCTGTAGATGTATACGCGAGGAGAATAATGACCCACATCGATCTGGTAGATGGCAGGCCTAATATAGGGGCGTGTAGTATCCGCGCCCAGCGGTTCTATTGGACGGCATAATTCCAATATACTATCGCAATGAATAAGGGGGTTGATATCACGTGATCGGCTTGATACAGCGCGTGAGACACGCATCGGTAACAATTGAAGGCACCGTTGCAGGCGATATTCAGGAAGGCTTGCTGGCACTGGTTGGTATTGAAAAAACCGATACCGAACAAATCGCGGACCGGCTGTTGGAGCGTATGCTGAGTTATCGTGTATTTGGTGATCAGGATGGAAAAATGAACCTGAGCTTGAATGACCTGGGAGCTGGTTTACTGCTCGTGCCACAATTTACCCTGGTAGCCGATACACGAAAGGGTAATCGCCCCGGGTTTTCTAATGGCGCACCCCCGGAGCAGGGAAAAGTATTATTTGAGTACCTTTCCAATGCAGCCAAACAGCAACATGATAATGTCGCTACTGGGGTCTTTGGGGCGGATATGCAGGTAGAATTGTTGAATGACGGGCCGGTTACTTTCTGGTTACAGGTCTAGTAGAGGTTATAGGGGTCTACATCGATAGACCACCTGACCCGTTTTCCGCTTTTCATATTATCCATCAGTGCTACCCATTGGCCGAGCATTTTACGTAGCTCAGTGCGATCGGCTGACTTGACCAGTAGCTGCATACGAAAATAGCCAGCCTTCCGTTCAAGGGGCGCGATTGCCGGGCCCAGGATCTCCAGCTGTTGAGAGGCTAAATTCCTCAGGGCTTGATTTGCCTCGTTAATAAAGGTTTCAGTTTGATGCATCCGGGTTGACTCAACGCGTAGCAGTGCCAGGTAGCTATAGGGTGGCATGCCAGTAACTTCACGTGCCTTGAGCAGATTAAGCGAAAAGTCATGATAGGGTTGATTCTGCAGGGTCTCGAAGAATGGGTGCTCAGGGTGCCAGGTTTGTATATATACCTTGCCATGGCGATGTTCACGCCCGGCACGTCCGGCAACCTGTGTAATAAGCTGTGCCATATGTTCCTGAGCCCGGAAATCCAGTCCATATAACCCGTTATCAGCATCAACAATAATTACAGTGCCTACCTGGGGGAAATGATGCCCCTTTGCCAGCATCTGCGTGCCAATCAGGATCTTTTTTTCGCCAGAACGTACGGACTGGATAATCTTGTTAAATGCATCCTTGCGTCGTGTGCTGTCGCGATCTATGCGGATAACACCTGCATCAGGAAACTTTTCCTGTAATACATCCTCGAGCTTTTCAGTGCCATAACCCAGCCTTACGAGTTTATTACCACCACAATCTGGGCAGGTTTCAGGCAACCGGGTCTCATGGGAGCAGACATGGCAACGCAGTCGGCCATCACGTTTATGAACGGTCATACGGACGTCACAATGATGACATTCTGCGATCCAGCCACAGCCGTCACAGACCAGGGCAGGTGCATAGCCTCTACGATTCAGAAAAATTAAAACCTGGCCGCCCTGATCAATCTCTTCCTGTATTGACTTGAGTGAATGGGGTAAAAGCCCGCCCTTTAGCTTATTACCACGCAAGTCCAGCCTGAAGATATCCGGGTGGTTGGCCTCGCCAGTACGATCGGGCAAATGTAGTAATGTGGATTTACCCGCATGTACATTGCTAAAGGATTCCAGCGATGGAGTAGCGCTGCCAAGCACTACCGGGATGTTGAGCAAGGAGGCACGTTTGATCGCAACGTCGCGTGCAGAATAACGAAACCCCTCCATCTGTTTGAAGGAGCTATCATGTTCCTCATCAATAATGATTAAACCTGGTGCCAACAGGGGTACGAACACAGCAGAACGTGTACCGATAACGATTCTGGCCGAGCCATCACGAGCAGAAAGCCAGGCATCAAGCCTTTCACCGTCGTTTAAGCCTGAATGTAAAACGGCAATGCTGGTGGCAAAACGGTTCTCAAAACTGGCAACAAGCTGGGGTGTCAGGCCAATTTCAGGCACCAGGATCAGGACCTGTTTACCCTGCTGCAGCATGTGTAAACTGGCCTGTAAATAAATTTCGGTTTTACCGCTTCCCGTCACCCCATGCAGCAAAAAGGTCATGAAGTGTCGGGAATTTTTGTTTATCGCATCCAGTGCCTTTCTTTGTGCCGGGTTAAGCTGATAGTCCGGTTTCTGATATTGATAGTCTGATGGCTTGTTGCTGACATCGCTCCGATCAACAAGGCCTTTATCCACAAGTGACTTTAACGGCGAGCGCCAGTGTACAAAGTTTGCATTTAATTCACTTTCACTTCTGCCATGTTTACTCGCTGAGATGTACTGGTGAAGAGCCTGTTGTTTGGGTGCTTTGGCCAGTTTTGGTTGCAGGCCTTCAACATCTGTATCGGCAATCCAGCGATAGATTGGGGATTTGGAAGCCGCCTTGCCCTGCCTGAGTCGCGCAGGAATAGCCGTAGCAAAAACTTCACCAATGGCATGGCAGTAATAATCTGCAGCCCAGTTCAAAAGTTCCAGTAGATGCTTGTCAAGCAATGGCTGGTAATCAAGAACCTCGTCTATCGGCTTTAGCTGATAGTCTGGTCGTTGCTGGTGGGTAAATAGCAGGATGCCAATGGCCGACTGGTTTCCAAAGCTAACCTTTATCCTTGAGCCGGGTTGTGGCGGCGCTGATAGCCAGGTATCAGGCAGGGAATAATCAAAGCTTTTACGCAGTGGTATTGAGATAGCAATGCGCAGATAGGATGGTGGCGTCGGCTCTGCACTCACGGCTAACTGCTTGCTATTGTTAATAAAAAGCTCTTATCCACAGAAGCTGTGGATAAGTCAGTGGATGAGATGCGAAAAACAGCAAATTTTATGCTTGAGAAAGCGATATTTGTTAGATTGTATAATATTTGTACATGCATAGTATTTATCATATAAATCAATAGGTTACATGTTTATGGCTGGTGTGAGATGAATAGATAATGCATTAACCGGCGATGATAATAAAGAATATTAGGAAACAGTGAATAACTTTACCGGCTAAGTATTTTGTAACAAAAATATTGACAAAAATTGAAGACTGTAAATAAAGGGTAATATTGATTCCAAGTTAATTTAGTTTCTAGCTTTGTGATCTATCTTTGTCAAAATGATTGCCCTGGGGGTGGACTAGAGAAAATAATAGCTCTGGTAGCCGGGTATGATGTAACTATCTGTAAATATTGAATATTTTATAATGGTAGCAGTGGCTGTTTTATGGTTTTAGCTATCATAAGCTCACTAAATGAGCTGTGATCGATACGATAGAAATCTTTCGGTGAAATATTTATGACACAAATCCCATAAATATTATTTATACGCGCATTGTCAGTGCCGTTGATGCTTGTGGGTATCTTTGTGGATATCTCTTGTTAGTCTTTTATAAACAAGGAGATATGAGGTATTTAATTTTTAAGGTTTACGTGTTCAAGCACAGAAATCTTTTCGCCAGCTATTTAAGTGTCTGAATAACCGATATAAGCAGGCGACAGGTGTTTAGCAGCAGAAAACAAGTTCTGCTATGCTCCTCGCAATATCCTATAAAAATCAAAGTCACAATGCCTACTTACACTACCTTTGTTAAACCGGAAGAACTACAACGTTTGCACCTGTTTCAGGGTGTTCAGATAGAGCCGTTACAGGAGCAACTGGATTCCTGCACTGTGAGGGAGATGGAGGCTGGCGAGACTTTGATTGCCCGCGGCCAGACCAATAACTACCTGTATTTATTGATTGCCGGTCGACTACGCGTATATCTGGATACCATGGGTGATACCCTGAGTATCATCGAGGCCGGGGAAAGTGTCGGTGAGATATCGATTATCGATAAGCAACCAACGACAGCACATGTAGTTGCCGAGACCCACTGTCGATTATTGGTGATGAGTGAACAGGTGTTGTGGTCCATGGTATCGGGATCTCACGCCGTTTCTATCAATATGCTTTCCCTGCTGGCGCGACGTTTGAGGGACTCAAATGCCCGCTTGACCGAAAGTCAGAATCGCGAGCGTGAGCTACGTTATAAATCAGCAGTCGATCCGCTAACCGGGCTTTACAACAAATCATGGTTGGAAGGTGAGTTGAATGATCGACTCACGGTTGCCGAGGAGATTGAGAAAAAGTTTTCGGTGTTGATGCTGGATATCGATGGTTTTGACCAATACCAGGAAGATAATGGGCATCTGGCCGGCGATCGCGCTCTATATACGACGGCGCAGACGCTGCTGAACAACCTGCGCCCCATGGATACAGCGATACGTTATGGAGGCGAAGAGTTTCTTGCGGTATTGCCGGACACTGACGCGGAAACAGGTATGCAGGTGGCGGAAGACCTGAGACTGATGATGAAAGAGACAGTTGTCAGGCTGAGTGATGGCAAGGCCCTGCCACACGTCACTGTATCAATTGGTGTTGCGACGCAGCATTCAGGAGACGATACCGATAGCCTGGTTGCCAGGGCAGCTGCGGCGTTAAAGGTAGCCAAAGACGCCGGGCAAAATAATATCAGTGTGGGCGAAAGCGAGGCTGCCTGATACGATCTCGATCACTCAGTGGCAGTCTTCAGGCTGAGTGCATGTAATTCGCCAGAGGTAATCAGTTCATTGACTGTGGCATAGACCATCTGGTGTTGCTTCATGGTGTTGAGCCCTTCAAATTTATCACTGACGACGACGGCCTCGTATTTATAGCCATCGCCACTAACCTCTACTTTGGCACCAGGTATGCCATCCTCGATTTTTGCCTTGATTGTCTCAGTTGCAAGCATAATTTGATCCCGTTAATTTTAATGATGAAACCCTAGCGGCTGTCATCTGCCGGTCATATCACCTGAATAGGATAGAGGGCGGTATTATACATTGCATTTTCCGTGGTTATATGGAGAATGCCGTAAAACGACCAGGTGATCTATGACAGTAAACTGTAGTCTTAATCAGCAGGTCCTTAGAACGGACGCCTCAGGCATGCCGATGGAATGGATTTCCTACCAGCAGGCCGTCAGGCTATATCATCTGGATGTCGTTGCCTACACATGCGGTACCCCGCTATATGAGATACATGGTGGTATCAATGCCATTACAGGTAAGCGCAGTATCATCGAAGTCAATTCCATCATAGCCACGCGGGGAAATACCAGGGCATTGTTTCGGGCCCGGCAACGCTATACCCCTCCGTTAAATAACCCGGCATTGTTCAAACGCGATGCACACGTATGCCTGTATTGCGGTAACCGGTTTCAGGATAAATTTCTGTCCAGGGACCACGTGACGCCGGTTAGCCTCCAGGGCCAGGATGTCTGGAATAATGTGGTGACCGCCTGTAAGCGATGCAATAATCATAAGGCGGGTAGAACGCCCGAGCAGGCGGGAATGCAGTTGTTGGCCATACCGTTTACCCCGACACACGCAGAGTATGTCTACCTGCAGGGAAAACGGGTACTGACAGACCAGATGAAGTTCCTGCTGGCACATTTTCCGAGGACAAGTCCGCTACATGACAGGCTGAGGCTGGAGGGCAAAAATAGTCTCGGCGAACCACGCTTGTCGATATAATTACGTTATCCATCTATATAGCTATAGGCGGATTGAAATAAATAGTAGAATCCTCTAATGTATCGCCCCTTTTGAATTTTGTGGTCCGGCTGGATATAGGGCTCAGCCAATTAACGGGATTAAAGCGATGAGTGAAGAAAAATTAAATTTCCGCCGCTATGAAGACGGCGACCATAAACCTGGTGACTGGCAGGAAGAGATATTTCAGGCGAGCTGGTCGCATAAATGCCCGACCTATATTCATCGTACCCCGCCTTGCCAGGGTAGCTGCCCCTCCGGAGAAGACATCCGTGGCTGGCTACAGATTGCACGCGGACTGGAAAAACCGGCCGGTGATATGCCATGGCAGGAATATGCCTTTCGTCGTTCCACCGACGCCAACCCCTTCCCGTCCATGATGGGGCGTGTTTGTCCGGCACCATGCCAGGACGGTTGTAACCGCAATGAGCTGGAAGATTTTGTCGGCATTAACTCGGTAGAACAATATATCGGCGACTATGCGCTGGAACACAAGCTGGCCTTTAATGATATTGGTGAAGACACCGGTAAAAAGGTTGCCATCATCGGTGGCGGTGTCGGTGGCCTGGCCTGTGCCTATCAGCTGCGTCGCATGGGTCACGCCTGTACAGTGTTTGATGAGCGTGAATATCTGGGCGGTATGGCGTTTTACGGAATTCCCGGCTACCGCACACCGCGTGATGTTATCGGCGGTGAAATCCAGCGTATTATCGATATGGGTGTTGAGGTCAAAAACAATACCCGTGTTGGACGGGATATCAGCTTTGAGCAGGTAGAGAAAGATTATGATGCCATCGTGCTGGCGATTGGCGCGCAGTCTGGCCGGAAGCTGGGTATTCCCGGTGATGATGCGCCGAACGTGACCACTGGTGTTGCCTTTCTGGCAGCCTTTAACGAAGGCCGCATGCAGAAAACCGCTGACAGAGTGGTTGTGATTGGTGGTGGTGACACCGCGATGGACGTAGTCTCTGTTGCCCGTCGACTGGGTCATATCACCGAGAGCCACACCAATGAAAATGAGCGTCCTGAGCATGTCATTCTAAATCAGACTGCACAGGATGTGGCGGCAACTGCGAACCGTCAGGGTTCTGATGTAACGCTGGCCTATCGTCGTCCAATCGACAAGATGCCGGCCGCCGAGCACGAAGTACATCAGGTAGAAAAAGAAGGCGTCACTATTCGTGGTTCACTGGCCCCCAAGGAAGTTGTGCTGGATGAGTCGGGTCGTGCAACTGCCTTGCGCGTAATCGAAGTAGACTGGTCAAGCGGTTCAATGGAAGAAATCGCGGGTTCCGAGTTTGATCTGGAATGTGACCTGATCGTCGGTGCCGTTGGACAGGGCGGTAATATGGAAGGCATGGAAGACCTTGATAATGGCCGCGGCCTGGTCGATGCGGACAAGTATTACCAGGTGCCGGGCAAGGAAGGTTACTTCGCTATCGGCGACATCGTGCGCCCCCACCTGCTAACCACGGCAATCGGTCATGCCTCCATAGCGGCAGAAAGCGTTGATCACTACCTGAAGAATACAGAGTATGCCCGCCGACCCAAAGTTGATGTGCATCACTTCAATCTGCTGGGCAAGTTGCATGAGTTCAATAAGGACCCCGAGCACTACGATGCCAGTGAAGCCAACGGTCCCCGTCCGATTGACCAGGGCCTGCGCGGTACTGCTGAAGATAAGTTCGCAGTCCATAACTATGAAGATCGCTCCTACCAGGAAATCATCGCCGCAGATGAGTTGTTCCTGGGGCACTTTGATTACACGCCGCGGAATATTCGTCACTTCAAGGATGTCAGCACCGATAACGTGCTTGGGCATTTTGAGGAATTGAGTGTTGGCCTGACTGAAGAAGAGATTCGTAATGAGGCTGAGCGCTGCATGAGCTGCGGCATGTGCTTCGAGTGTGATAACTGTGTTATCTATTGTCCGCAGGATGCCGTGTTCCGGGTTAAGAAGAGCGAGGCCGTCACCGGTCGCTATGTTGATACCGACTATAATAAGTGTATTGGCTGTCATATCTGTGCGGATGTTTGCCCCACAGGCTATATAGACATGGGCATGGGCGAATAAACTTTTATAAGATTCAGGCGGCGAAATGCTGCGTTAAAAACCTCCTCGCAATGCTCATGTGCTTAACGCACACTCCGCTTGCTCGTCGGCTTTTGCCTTGCCTTTCATCCACCTGAATCGCCTAAAAGACAGTAAGCACGGTTATACTGCTGGCTGAAATAGGCAACTAATGTACATGAGCCTGATAGAAAAAATCTCTGAACAAATCGCCACCGTAACGGGTGGCGATTTTGTTTGTAAGAACCAGCAATCGATTGGCGGCGGCTGTATCAACAGTGCCTTTCGACTGGATGGTGATGGCACCAGTTATTTCGTTAAACACAATTCTGCGCATCTGCTGGATATGTTTATCGCCGAATCGGAAGGTCTGCAGGCGATGGCAGATACCAACACCATTCGCGTGCCCAAACCCGTTTGTTACGGTGTGGCCGATAACCAGAGTTATCTGGTGATGGAATATCTGCGATTTGATGGCGGACGTAGCGTCGACCTGCTTGGAGAGCAACTGGCAGCAATGCATCGCCATACACAGGAGCGGTTCGGTTTTCATGTAGACAACACGATTGGAGCTACTCCGCAGGACAATACGCCGCATAATGACTGGGTGAGCTTCTGGCAACAACGACGCCTGGGCTATCAGCTGAATCTGGCAAAGCGAAAAGGTTGCGGGCGAAAGCTAATTGACGATGGCGAGAGATTGCAGGAATTGATACCGCGGTTCTTTACTGACTACCGGCCACAGCCTGCGATACTGCATGGCGACCTCTGGAGCGGGAACTACTCGTATGCTGATGACGGACAGCCGGTAATATTTGACCCCGCAACCTATTACGGGGATCGTGAGGCGGATATTGCCATGACGGAACTGTTCGGTGGTTTCGGCCGGGGCTTCTACGACGCCTACAACAATGCATGGCCACTGGACCCGGGCTATTCAGTAAGAAAGACCCTATACAACCTGTACCATATTATTAACCACTTTAACCTGTTTGGCGGTGGCTACCTGGGGCAGGCAGAGGCAATGACAGATCGCTTGATCGCGGAGGTTTAGCTCCCTGCTTTAGGACGAGCTAAATCTTAAGCAGTGGATAAAATTTCCGGGCAGTATGTGATCCTGGTTATTCGGAACGGAAACGCGTATGGCAGGCATCACAGGTTTCCACCAAATCGTTGAGAGCGGATTCCATGGGTTTTGTCTGTCCTGTCTCGGCAATCCGCCAGAACACGGCCGCATGATCGTTTAACTTGTCGGCGTATTGCCGAAATACCTCTAACTCCCCGGCATCCAGTCCGAGCCCCTTTGCCTCGACTTCCCTCTCTACAATCTCGGACGACATCAGTTCGAGTTTGTCCGCCAGGCGTTTTGCATAGCGGATTCGGGGCCCGTCGATCTTCAGCATTTTATTATTCTGTTTGTAGACCTCGTGTTCCAACGATTGCATGACATCTTTTATCTCCTTGCTCTTCACCGCGTGCAGAGAGGCGTCGCCTGTGCTTGCCAGGGGGCGTGGTTCCGGTGCGCAGCCAGTGAGTAGCGCCAGACATAACAGGGCTGAGGAGATTAGAATTAATGGTCTTGCATCCATGTAAGGTGCTCGAAAATTATTCATGGTGGCGCGCTCAATTATTATGATATTGGGGTGAGTATAATAGGCTTGTGAGCAAGCCGCCACATTGATGGACGTTTTACAAGCATCAATTTTGAAGCCAATGACGCATGTCAATCGATTACAGGCGGTTATCTGATCCCCAATGTGCTTAGGTCTATGCGTTTTTTATGCGCTGGCGGACACCAGAAATAACTGCCGGTAATGGGGTGTGTAAAGTCAAACAAGGCATCGACAATACCGTCCTCATTACCCGTCATGCGATTGAGCAATGCCTCAAAAGCGTTGAAATTTTTGCCAAAGGCAACAAATACCAGTCCCTCACCGTCGGCGGCCGACCAGGGCATGGAACGACGTACGACAAAGGCCTCGGGATCAAAATCTTCCTGCGCTGCACGCTTAACGTGAGCGGACTCCGGTGCATCTTCAATCTCTTCATTGTCACTGATGCGTCGACCAATCATATTGTCCTGTGATTCCGTGCTATGCGACTGAAACCGGGTCAAATCATGTACCCACTGCTGTATGGCAATAAAACTGGAGCCATCCAGGCCGTTGCCCAGACCTGAAGCTATGGCAGCGGTAATCGCATCGTCCCCCTCCGGGTTCTCAGTGCCATCTTCATAGCCCGTCAAATCATCACCATTGCGGTAGCGAAAGCCTTCAATGATGTCATCCAGTGTAAAAGTGTCCTCAATAGCAGCGCTTAACTGTCGACTACGGTGCAGTAGCTCACCCCGGTCGTCGCCACGCAGCCACAGCATCAATGCGTAGGGTGTGGAGGGGATATCAATGCCGGGACCGGTTACCACCGGAAAGGACTTCATTCCCGGTAGGTTGCTATTCAGGGCACGTAGTGCGGACTCGCCAATACCTAGTACCGTGTCATGGCCATCCACTATAGTCAGCAAATTGCCTAGCGCTGCCTGAACGTTTGCGCTGTCGTGTAGTGAGAAAAACATATACCTGGAGTGGATGGGAACGTCGGCAAGAATGCCTGTCTGGTAATTACTCATATCGGTAGCCGTTTAATGATTTGGATAGCGGCGGTAGTTTATCGCTTCTGTCAGGTGATGTGTCTGAATATCTTCAAGTTGTTCCAGATCAGCGATGGTTCTGGCGACTCTTAGTATGCGGTCGTGTGCGCGGGAGGACAGGCCCAGGCGTTCGGTCGCTGTCAGCAACAACTGTTCATCCGCAGCTGTTAGCTGGCAGGATGTCTTCATCGCAGCCGGCCTGAGCCTGGCATTGGCGACTCCGCCACGATCCATTTGTACCTGTCTTGCCTGTATCACACGCTGCCTGATGGCGGCGCTGTCTTCTGCAGTATGGCTGGTGTGTTCCTTGCGCTTGATTCGGGGTACATCCACAAACATATCGATCCGATCAAGAAATGGCCCGGTAATACGGCCACGATAACGTTGTATCTGATCGGGTGTATCGGTACAGGCGTGCTGTGTATCACCGAGGTAACCACAGGGACAGGGGTTCATGGCGGCCAGGAGTTGAACACTGGCGGGGAACTCCACCTGCCTTGCTGCACGTGAAATCATGATAGTGCCGGTCTCCAGGGGTTCGCGCAGGCTATCCAGTACGCGCCGGTCAAACTCGGGCAGCTCATCAAGAAATAACACGCCGTTATGTGCCAGAGAAATTTCTCCCGGTCTTGGGTTGGAGCCACCGCCAACCAGCGCTACCGAGGAAGCTGTGTGATGAGGAGATCTGAATTTTCGGACATAACCATTTTCGATGTCGATGGATTGCGTAGATAGTGATATGACTGCCGCGGACTCCAGCGCTTCGTCCTCGGTCATCGGAGGCATGATGGTGGACAGGCGCTCCGCAAGCATGGACTTGCCAGTCCCCGGGGGGCCGATAAAGATGAGGCTATGCTGCCCGGCAGCAGCAATCTCCAGCGCACGTTTGGCCTGCGCCTGACCTTTTACTTCCGACATGTCGACGGCATAGCGAGGTAACGTTGTATGTCTCGTTGACGCATCCAGGGGATGCAGGGTATTACCAGTTGCCAGGTGTTGTGTGACCTCTAGCAGGTGTTTGGCCGGGTAGATGGTCGCCTGCTGGGCCATGCTGGCCTCATCCGAGTTTGCCTCGGGAATGATGCAGAATCTTTGTTGTTGAGTTGCCTGTATGACCGAAGGTAGTACACCGGTAATTAGCTGAAGTGCGCCACTCAGCGAAAGTTCACCGATAAATTCATAATCCTGAAGCCTGTCTTTATCGATTTGTTCCGAGGCGGCGAGGATGCCGAGCGCAATGGGGAGATCGAAACGCCCGCCTTCCTTGGGCAGATCCGCCGGGGCGAGGTTGATCGTGAGTCGACGGTTGGGGAACTCAAAACCGGAATTCAAAATTGCGCTGCGGACGCGATCCTTGCTTTCTTTTACCGCTGCTTCCGGCAGGCCGACGATTGTTAATGCCGGTAACCCGTTGGACAGGTGGACCTCAACCGTAACCTGCGGGGCGTTAATGCCTGCCAGCGCGCGGCTATGCACATGGGCAAGGGACATGTGCTAGTGAAGATTTTTTTCCATGTCCTTTAAACGTTGCTCAAGCGCCTCCAGTTTTTCACGTGTTCTGTTAAGAACAGACTGCTGCGCATCGAATTCATCGCGAGTAACCAACGACATACGACTGAAAGCATTGTCGAGTATGGCGCGAAAGTTCTTCTGCAGGTCATCACGCAGTTTCTGGATATCCGCTGGTACGGCGGCAGAGAGCTGCTTTGCTATGTCATCTAGAAGCTTGGGATCCATCATATTGTCCTCGGTTGGTGATTAATGATTATAAGGCGTCAGCAAGCGAAATCACCCTATACAAAACTACAGGTTGGTACGCACCAGAACAGTGCGAGGGCGGGAAAGTGGTGGACAGTGTGGTGCATGGAACCATAATCAGGTGAACAGCCATACCTGAAATCGTTGTAACTCCTTGTATTTATGAATAATTATCTAGTTGGCACGACTCATGCTTTAACAGTACCGACTAGATATTTTATTTCACTTATAGAAAGGGAGTTCAACGATGAAGAAGCAATTATTAACGAGCATGATCTCTGCCGCTGTGATGGCAGGCGCTATGGCGGTACCTTCGGTTGCTGTAGCAGAAGATGGCTTTAGCGCCAACGTTGCCATGACTACGGATTATCGTTTTCGTGGTATTTCACAAAATGATGAGGATTTTGCGATCCAGGGCGGTTTCGATTACGCACACGACAGTGGTTTCTACGTGGGTATCTGGGCTTCAAATGTCGACTTCCAGATACAGACTGTAGACGATGCTTCGGCCGAGGTAGATATTTACGCGGGCTTTGCCAACGAACTAGGTAATGGCATTAGCTACGATGTCGGAGTACTGACCTATCAGTATCCAAATGCCGACAGCTCTCTTGATTATGATTTTACCGAGGTATACGGCAGCCTGAGCTATAACTGGACCGAGGCATTGTCGACTACTGCATCTATAGCGTACACATCAGACTATTTTGGCGGATCAGACGACGCCACATATTTCAGTGTTGCCGCAGACTACGACCTGGGAGATGACTGGACAGTTGGTGGTAGCGTAGGTCATCAAAGTGTTAAAGAGAATACCACCTGGGGAACCCCAGACTGGAATGACTACAAGGCTTATGTAGGCAAAAGCTTCAAAGGTTTTGATTTTGAAGTGGCCCTTATTGATACCGATCTGAGCAAGTCCGAATGCTTCGGTGGCTCTGACTGGTGTGATAGCACAGTGACCTTCACTGTTGCCAAGTCTTTCGAATAATTCTGAGAAGAGGAATATCCTATGAAAATGGTTACGGCAATTATCAAGCCGTTCAAGCTGGATGATGTTCGCGAGTCATTATCCGAGATCGGCGTACAGGGCCTGACGGTGACCGAAGTGAAAGGCTTTGGTCGCCAGAAAGGTCATACAGAGCTTTATCGTGGTGCTGAATATGTGGTTGATTTCCTGCCCAAGATCAAAATGGAAATTGGCATAAAGGCAGACCTGGTGGATCAGGTCATTGAAGCGATATCCAAGGCGGCTGGCACCGGCAAGATTGGTGACGGCAAAATCTTCGTTACATCAGTTGAGCAGGTCGTTCGTATACGTACCGGCGAAACTGGTGAAGAAGCGTTATAGGGAGGAATGATTAAATGGAACCTTCAATAAAAGATTTAGCCTACGCCCTCGACACGTTTTACTTTCTGATGTCGGGTGCGTTGGTCATGTGGATGGCAGCTGGTTTTGCCATGCTGGAAGCAGGTCTGGTGCGTGCCAAGAACACCACCGAGATCCTGACCAAGAACATCGCGCTATATGCGGTCGCCTGCATTATGTATATGTTGGTCGGTTACAACATTATGTACGGTGACGGTTCGCCATACATTCCAGGTATCGATTTATTCCTGGGTGCTGATAACGTGCCTGCTGAAGTATTAGCACAGGACGGTGCGAGCTGGTATGACGGCTCTTACTATTCGAGCGCTTCTGACTTCTTCTTCCAGGTTGTATTTGTTGCCACGGCGATGTCTATCGTTTCCGGTGCGGTTGCGGAGCGTATGAAGCTGTGGTCATTCCTGATCTTCGCAGTTGTCATGACTGGATTCATCTATCCTGTACAGGGTTACTGGAAGTGGGGTGGTGGTTTCCTTGACGCCGCTGGCTTTAATGACTTTGCTGGTTCAGGTGTTGTGCATCTATGTGGTGCAACCGCTGCGCTTGCTGGTGTCATCTTACTGGGTGCTCGTAAGGGCAAGTACGGCAAAGACGGCAAGATCAACGCCATTCCTGGTGCCAACCTGCCGCTCGCGACACTGGGTACCTTTATCCTGTGGTTGGGTTGGTTCGGTTTCAACGGTGGCTCCGAGCTGGTTATTTCCAACGTGGGCGAAGCCAATGCCGTAGCAAAGGTATTCGTTAACACCAATGCGGCTGCTGCCGGTGGTGTGGTTGCGGCCCTGATTACTGCGCGCCTAATGTTTGGTAAGGCGGATCTAACCATGGCACTTAACGGTGCACTGGCGGGTTTGGTCGCCATTACGGCTGAACCACTGGCACCGACTGCTGGATGGGCAACCGTTATAGGTATGATTGGCGGTGTACTGGTGGTCTTCTCTATCGTTACCATGGACAAGCTGAAGATCGACGATCCGGTTGGTGCAATCTCTGTTCACGGTGTAGTGGGTATGTGGGGCCTGTTGGCAGTACCACTGACCAATGCCGATGCGACAATCACTGCACAGCTACTGGGTCTTGGCACTATCCTGGTCTGGACTTTTGCAACCAGCTTCATCGTCTGGATGATCATCAAGGCAGTGATGGGCATTCGGGTCAGCGAGGAAGAAGAGTTCGAAGGTTGTGACATTGGTGAATGTGGCCTTGAGGCTTACCCGGAGTTTACCCTGGGTTCTCGCTAGGCGTTATCAGTAACAGCAGTAGCTCGATAGTAACAAGGGCGGCCAGTACATGGCCGCCCTTTCTTTGTTTATAAATAGCGCCTTGTAATGGGGGCACGTCTTAAACCCGCAAGTTATTAAGGTCTTTATACTGTCAGGCTAGTGCCGTATAGTGTCGCGCAAAATCGGGGCGGCCTGAGACTGTCTAAGGTCGATGAAAAATTATTAGTTAATTACAGAGGATATGCCAATGAAAATGGTAACAGCCATTATTAAACCTTTTAAGCTTGATGATGTACGGGAAGCTCTGTCAGAGATAGGTGTGCAGGGCCTGACGGTAACCGAAGTAAAAGGTTTCGGTCGCCAGAAGGGGCACACAGAACTGTACCGTGGTGCGGAGTACGTGGTGGACTTTCTTCCAAAGGTCAAACTCGAAATCGCTATCAGTGCCGACAAGGTGGATGAGGTTATCGATGCGATTTCCAAGGCCGCCAGCTCTGGCAAAATTGGCGACGGCAAAATTTTTGTTAGCAGCGTTGAGCAGACAATCCGTATTCGTACCGGTGAGTCTGGTGAAGAGGCGTTATAAGGAATCAAGAGGATAAAATGAAAATGATAAAGTTTGTAATGCCGGCATTGGTGGCGGCATTCATGCCAGAGTTGGCATTGGCGCAGGAAGCGCAACTGAATGCGGCAAATACCGCGTGGATTTTGACGTCTACAGCGCTGGTGCTGTTTATGACGATCCCGGGGCTGTCATTATTTTATGCCGGCCTGGTACGTAACAAGAACGTCCTGTCGGTGTTGATGCAATGTTTCGCGCTTACCGGTCTGATGTCATTGTTATGGTTCTTTGCAGGATACAGCTTTGCATTCAGCGGGGACAATCCATACATTGGTAACCTCGATAAATTCATGCTTTCCGGTGTGACCATGGATAGCCTGGCAGCAGGTGATATCCCCGAGTCATTGTTTGTTGCCTTCCAGATGACCTTTGCAGTGATTACACCGGCATTGATTGTTGGTGCATTTGCGGAGCGCATGAAATTTTCTGCGATGCTGTTGTTCTCTGCTATATGGTTGTTTGTTGTTTACGCGCCAGTAACCCACTGGGTCTGGAGTGACAACGGCTGGTTATTGCAGAAAGGCCTTATTGATCTTGCCGGTGGCACGGTGGTGCATATCACTGCTGCAGTTGCTGCACTTATGGCCGCCCTTATGATGGGACCACGCAAGGGATTTCCTACCACGGCAATGCCTCCACACAATATGACCATGGTAGTAACCGGTGCCGGTATGCTCTGGGTAGGCTGGTTTGGCTTCAATGCGGGATCGCATCTTGCGGCAAATGGCGCTGCAGCAATGACATTACTGGTTACCCACATATCAGCCGCATGCGGAGCACTGGCCTGGATGACGATGGAATGGATACGTCATGGCAAACCTTCGGTGCTGGGTATTGTTACAGGCATGGTTGCCGGGCTTGGCTCTATCACGCCGGCCTCCGGGGCAGTAGGCCCCGCTGGCGCCATGTTGATTGGCCTGACTGCAGGTGTGGTTTGCTACGGCGCAACCAGTGCATTGAAGCAGAAGTTCAAGGTTGATGACTCTCTGGACGTATTTCCGGTGCATGGTGTCGGTGGCATGATAGGGACCCTGTCAGCAGGTATTCTTGGAGCAACCGGTTTGGGTGTCTTTAGTGGCTATGGTTTTGAAAATGCAAACATTGGCAGCCAGCTTGGTGTGCAGTTCGTTGGTGTTCTGACCACCTTTGTCTACACTGCCATTGCCACATTAATCATACTGAAGCTGGTTGATGTTGTTGTTGGCCTGCGTGTCACGTCAGACGAAGAGACCGAAGGTCTGGATATCGTGCTGCACGATGAGCGCGGCTATGATATCTAGTTAGTCATCAGGTTGTGTCTATAAAGGCCGCGCAATGCGCGGCCTTTTTTATTGGGCAACCCCTGATTATTGCTAAAATTCTAAAATCAGAATGGGAGTACACACTAACTGTAAAAGCAAACGCCTATGTATATTTGCATCTAAAAGCGGGACATTTTTGTAATTGGGCTATAATGCAACAAAACACCAGAAAACAGACCATTCCTCTATTACTACAAGATAATGTCGTTACAAGGTAGGAGACTATATGAACTATAGGCTAATCGCACTGTTGTTATTGCTAACTGTCAGCAGCGCCTTTTCTGGTGATCAAACTTCGGTATCAGAACCGATTTTCCCGCAGCAGATGAGCGCTCAAGAACTACTTTATAAATGTAATGCCAGTGCCATGACCAGCATGGGCCGTGGGAGTGGGCAATACTGCACTGGCTTTATAAGCGGTGTTGAAGAAGCAACACGGTTTGTCCAGGCAGGTAGCGATAAGAAGGTTTGCATGCCATCGAATGTGAGTTCTCGTAAATTGAAAGATGTTTATACACGGTATGCCCTAAAAAATAAGCAGCTTCTGAATAAACCCGCGGCAGAAATCGTGCTTCTGGCACTGCGTAGTGCATATCCTTGCACAGGCGATGCGAATATAGGCAGTTCAGGCTGAGCCGGAACACTGCTCCATTAAGCCTTAACTTTTATACGCACTGCTCAGCAGGAATGACCGGAGTGTGTGGCGGCTAAATGATCGCCAACACCTAACTGAGTATTAATGTACGGCATGCACGCAAACCTGCATTTACTGATTAACAAGCAGGTAAATCAGATACAGGCTGAGCAGAAAGAAAAATATGCTGGTACTGCGCCAGAACCCGATCGGGTTTCTTTCCAGTAGCGGTTGAAAATCCCTGATTTCGAATTTTTCATTGGCGTGGGACAGGTCATATAAAAACTCTGACATTGAGTCATATCGCTTTTGCGGGTTGGGGTGCAGTGCCTTTCGCAATGCACCATCGACCCATGGCTGGATGTCGCTGTTGTGGGTGCGGGCTGATATGTATCTTAATTTTTCCGCGGGTACGGGCTTGTCATTATCGCCATAGGGTAACTTGCCGGTAATTAGTTCATAGGCAATGACACCCAGTGAGAAAATATCCGAGCGGTTGCTGCAATATCCATCCAGGCATTCCGGGGCTGAATAATTGATCGTCCCCTGTGGGCTGTGCTGGCGAAAGGTGGAGGTTATCTCGGATGCGCCGGCAACATGCGTGGAGCCGAAATCAATAATCTTCAGGATATCCCACTCATCGATAATGATGTTTTCCGGCTTCAGGTCGAGGTGCAGCATTTCCAGTCGGTGAAATGCGCGCAGTCCCTCTGCAATCTGGTGCAGAAAGGCGCGTGCCTTGTTCATGTGGGTTTGCGGGTGGTCATCGATCCACTGTCTCAGGCTTTGTCCCTCAATATATTCCGAGATGTTGTAGAGAAACGTCCTTCTTGGGGTGTCCAGCACCTTCAGTACATGTGCGTTATTGATGCGCTTGCCGACCCACTCTTCATGCAGAAAGCCATCCAGGTATGCGGGTTCATCACGATAATTGACGGACGGGGTTTTTAATATAACCCGGCTATCGTTTTCCTTGTCCAGTGCCAGGAATACTTCACTGCGTTTTGAAACGTGTAGTTCGCGTAATATCTCGTAATTGTCTATCGTCATTCCCGGGCCAAGAAAAGGCGGGAAAGGTAGCTCGGTTATTTTTTGCAGGATATCGTCTTCATCCTGTGTTGGTAGAGAGATAACCTTGAGTAACTGGCAGGTCACGTTATCAACACTGCCTTTATGTAACGCCTCTTCCATCATGGCCTTGGTGCAGGCTTGCAGATTATCGTGATGGGCAATGATTAATTGCTTGAGCCGGTTATCAGTTACATGACCGCTAATACCATCAGTGACGAATAAAAAAATATCATCAGGCTCAACGGCGAGTGATTTGTAATCGATATCAACGTTTGGGTCTATACCCATGGCGCGGGATAAAAAGTCCCTGTCCTTCGATACCCATACCCTGTGGTCACGTGTCACCTGTTCCAGTTGGTGATTACGATAGTGATAGATACGCGAGTCACCGACATGAAAGATATGTGCTGTGGTGGATTTAATGATCAGGGCGCTAAAAGTTGTGACCATGCCGCGTGCCGAGTCATAACGCATCTGTCCCTGTGAATACAACCAGCGATTGAGTGCACCGAGCACCTTGGTAACGGATGATTTGACGGTCCATGAATCGGGTGTACTGAAATAATCATTCAGAAATCCGGAGACACAGATATTGCTGGCTTCCTTGCCGCCCTCTGAGCTACTCATGCCATCGGCAATGGCGGCGGCAACACCCTTGCTCAGGATCGAATTATCCTCCGGTACGCGGGCATCAGCCGCATCGGCGTTTTCCTGTTTGTCACCCGCCTCGGAACTGACGGCGTAGTCAATTTCCAGTAATGACGACATTGGTGAATGTTAACAGGTAGTATGGATAGAGCGACAGCTTGTTAATGTTCGCCCTTGGTTTTAAGCAGTCCGGCCAGACGGTTGCCTTGCTTTTGTGGGCCACCGTTAGGGAATAGCTCATGCAAGTAACGGTTATTACCACGATCACGCCCCCATTCCTTACGAAAATATTTGATCATGTCCCGCACAGTGACCTGAACGTGGTAATCGTTGTAATAAGAGCGTAGATAGCGAATGACCTGCCAGTGTTCATCGGTAAGCTTAAGTCCTTCAGATTCTGCCAGGGCATGTACCACGGCTTCGGACCAGTCTTCCAGATGTACCAGATAGCCTTCGCTATCAGTAAGAACATCACGGCCGTTAACTTCCAGTGTGCGGGTTTGCATGCTGGTGTAGGCCATGC
>JAPHTU010000086.1 GCA_026196145.1 Gammaproteobacteria bacterium | reverse complement strand
TCGAGGGAATACCCATTCATCTGCACGATACCGCCGGATTAAGGGAACAGGTAGAGCCTATCGAGCAGGAAGGCATACGTCGTGCCAAAGACTCCATATCAGTAGCTGACCTGGTTCTATGGGTACATGACGACACCACAGAACTGGATAGCTCGGACTACCGTGAGCTGGATACCGAGAAGCTGGTGCTGATCAAAAACAAGATAGACCTGAGTGGAAAATCAGCCGGACAGGTAATGGAGAACGGTCACGATTGTTTACAGATCAGTATCAACAGTGACGACGGGATGGATGTCCTGAGAAGATACATTGCAGGCTATGCCGCAAGCAATGAACAGGCTGAGAACGAGTTTTCAGCCAGGCGCCGTCATCTCGACGCACTTGAACGAACCCAGGAATATCTGACCAACGCCAAGACAAGGTTGGCAGAACAGCTTGCATCAAGCGGCACTGGTGAATTACTGGCAGAAGAATTGCGTCTCGCCCAGCAGGCCCTGGCCGAAATAACCGGCGAGTTCACGCCGGATGATTTACTGGGAAAAATATTTACCGAGTTTTGTATTGGTAAATAGCAAGCAACTGTCGTAACGCAGTACCGGGGTCTTTTAGTGGCTCCAGAAGGATTCTTCTTCCGGAAAGGTTAGCTCACCGTTGCCGATCGCATTCTCACGGCTCTGAAAGTAGGATTCCTTGATGAAGTTATAACGATCCAGTGCGGCCTCTTCCAGCACACTGGATGCACCAAGTAGGTCGGCGCGTTGATCCACAGCCTTAACTCCAATCATGCTGTTACGCGTAGGTATATGATCAATATGATAAATTGGGTCAAAGACATTGGCATCTACGATACGTCCTGCGGTGTGTCTGAGGGTGTGAGGGCCCAAGATGGGTAACACGAGATAGGGTCCAGCGCCGACTCCCCAGTGTCCAAGCGTTTGTCCAAAGTCTTCATCGTGCTTCTCGAACCCCATATTAGATGCGACATCGAACAAGCCGAGTAAGCCAATGGTGGAATTTATTAACACGCGTGCGGCATCTGATCCGCCCTGACGTATTTTGAACTGCAGCAAGTCGTTAACGGTGGTAACGACATCCTCGAGGTTGCCGAAAAAATTAGTAACGCCCTTATCAACAGGGCTTGGTACGACTTTCTGATAGCCTTTGGCAACCGGCTTGAAGACCATGCGGTCGAAACCTTCGTTGAAATTGTAGATTGCCCGGTTCAGTCCCTCAATAGGATCGCGCTGATCGCCGCTCGTGGCGCAGCCACCGAGAAGCATGAACGTGAGCATGGATAACATGATCGATATTTTTTTTAACATTATTTTTTAGATCCTGGTCTGCACTGACGAGTTCCAGTGTAGTAAAAAAACAACAAAATAGGCTGACAAGCCGCTGGCCGCAAAGATACACACATTACCCCGTTGAAGCCAGAGCTTTCAATGGTAATATGCGCAGCCCCTGTGGGGAATATGCGCGTTTGAGAGATAGCCAGAAAGTCCAAAATTCAGTCAATCTGTATTATCAAAGCAACAAAATAATGTAAGTATTTATGGAATTAACTCACGATCAATATGATGTCATTGTCATCGGTGGCGGTCATGCCGGCACAGAAGCTGCGTTAGCGTCGGCTCGCATCGGTGCGCGTACCCTGCTATTGACACAAAGTATTGAGACACTGGGTCAAATGAGCTGCAATCCCGCTATCGGAGGCATAGGCAAGGGCCATCTGGTGAAAGAGATCGATGCACTGGGAGGCGCAATGGCGCATGCGGCAGACCAGGCGGGTATTCATTTCAGGACCCTGAATGGCAGTAAGGGCCCGGCCGTTCGTGCAACCCGCGCGCAGGCAGATAGGGCGCTTTACAAGCAGGCGATACGTTACATGCTTGAGAACCAGCCAAATCTGACATTATTCCAGCAAATGGTTGATGACCTCATCGTTGAGCAGGACAGGGTTTGTGGCGTAGTTACCCAGTTGGGTTTAAGTATCCGCGCACGCGCGGTGGTGCTAACGGTAGGTACATTTCTGGATGGCAGGATTCATGTTGGTATGGAGAATCACCCGGGTGGGCGAGCCGGTGACCCACCGTCTAGCAGCCTTGCCCATCGTTTGCGCGAGTTGCCTTTTCATGTGGGGCGACTGAAGACGGGAACACCGCCGCGCATTGATGGCAAGACCATTAATTATGACGGGCTAACGGAACAGCCGGGTGATACCCCACGACCGGTATTTTCCTATATGGGCTCCAGAGACCAGCATCCACGCCAGGTTTCATGCTGGATTACCAGTACCAATCAGAAAACACATGACATTATTCGTGAAGGGCATTCTCGTTCGCCCCTGTTTACCGGCGTCATAGAAGGCACCGGCCCGCGATATTGCCCCTCCATTGAAGACAAGGTTGAACGGTTTGAGGGTCGTGATAGCCATCGTATTTTTATTGAACCGGAAGGTCTGAATACGCATGAAATTTATCCCAACGGGATTTCAACCAGCCTGCCCTTTGATATTCAGCAGCGTCTTATTCATAGTATCAAGGGCTTTGAAAAGGCCGTCATAACACGACCTGGTTATGCCATAGAATATGATTTTTTTGACCCACGCGATCTTCGCCCAACACTAGAAACCGGTTTTATCAACGGCCTGTTTTTTGCCGGTCAGATCAATGGCACGACGGGTTACGAAGAGGCCGCCGCACAGGGCCTGATGGCCGGCGCGAACGCAGCACTCCAATCACAGGAAAAACCGGCGTTTACCCTGCGGCGTGACCAGGCATACATTGGTGTACTGATTGATGACCTGATTACCATGGGTACAAGCGAACCCTACAGGATGTTTACCTCGCGCGCTGAATACCGGTTATTGCTGCGTGAGGATAATGCGGATTTACGTTTGACCGAACCTGGTTACTCACTGGGCCTGGTCGATGACGTGCGTCGGCAAAGGTTGCAGGAAAAGCAAAGCACCATAGCAGCAGAGCAGGCGCGTTTGTCACAATTATTGGTGCGTCCACAGGATGAGG
>JAPHTU010000067.1 GCA_026196145.1 Gammaproteobacteria bacterium | reverse complement strand
TAAGGAAGAGATAAAGAAAACCCTGGATCGGCTGGAAGAAATACAACTGGAATTGTCCCGGTCATATGATCGCTGGGAATATCTGGATAACCTGTCATAGTGCTGACCAAAGTCAACAATCTGTCGAAAAAGCATGCAATTACGGTGGAATTTGGCAGATTATTGGAGTAGTCTTTGCCCAATTGCACGTTCAAGCAGCACTCTCGGAAGTCCTTGCAGTACCTCCTGAAAATGCCGTGTTCGATCTTGTAATTGTATTTTTGTTATTTTTTTTGATTATTTTTTGAGGTTTACACGCATGGCAACAGGTACGGTTAAGTGGTTTAACGATTCTAAAGGTTTTGGCTTTATTGCTCCTGATGATGGTGGTTCGGATGTATTCGTACACTTTTCAGCAATTGCTGCGGATGGGTTCCGTACACTGGCTGAAGGTCAGAAGGTAAGTTTTGAAGTTGAAGATGGTCCCAAGGGCCCTCAAGCCAAGGATGTTAATGCTGCGTAAGTTACTAACAGCAGTATGATGAAAACCCCGCAACTCCGGTTCGCGGGGTTTTTTTATACCCGCCCGAGACGCAGAGCAGGGGCCCCGCGGTAGCGGGGATGCGACCGTCGGTGGGCGGGATGTATTGTATAAGTTGTTTATGAGGGGCGGCGATGATCAAGGCCTTTCTCGGGCATCCTGCCCTTCAAGGCACTAGTACATCCCTGTACGTCGGATGGACAGGCCGTTCTCGGACATCTGATGTATATGGACGTACGAATGCCGCGCTTACATGGATGTAAATGAGCGGCCTGTCCTTTGCGGCACTTGACTATCTAACATACAGGGACGCTTGGATGCCGATTTAGTTTGAATCCAGCAGAGAATCAATAATCCGCTCTTCTATCTGCGCGATATCGTAGTCGGATTTAGGCAGTTGCAGATAAAAACCCTCTGTTTCCAGCCGCTTCATTACTTCATTCGTATCGGCCTGGGCAAGCCTTCTTTCCGTATGCAGCTCAAAGGATAATGAAAACTCGGGTGGTCCAAAGACCTGCAGCACGGCTTCCGGTATACAGTTGAAATCACCCTCTTCTTTAATATAAAGATAGGTGTCGCGTTTCCGGATACTTCGATAAACGTAGCAAATCATCGGGGTCCCAGTAGCTCAATCCAGTGCTGGTATATTTCATCAGCCAGCTTGTTCAGCGAGAGGATGTATTGCTTGCTGCGCATGAGCATTTGTTCGCGGGTTTGCATGGTGTCTGAAGGTTGTATCAGTTCATCTTCATACAACGAGCTCCATTCATCAACCATATCGGTGGTCATTTCAATATGGCACTGAAAAGCCAGTACATTGTCCTTGAATAGAAAGGCCTGGTTTTGACAGTGCTTGCTGGAGAGCAGTCGCGTTGCTCCCTGTGGTAATTCAAAAGTTTCACCGTGCCAGTGAAAGACGGTCTGGGGCGGATCAAATTGATCCAGCCAGGCGGGTCCTGCGGTCTGCCCGGGATCGGAAAATACCGGTAACCAGCCAATTTCTTTTACCGGGTTACTGACGATGTCGGCACCCAGTGCACTGGCGATAAACTGTCCCCCCAGGCAATGGCCAAGGACGGGTAAATTCATATCAATGGCCCGTTGAATAAGCAGGGTCTCCTGCGCTATCCAGTCATCGTTATCATTGACGCTCATGGGACCGCCCATGATAATCAAACCACTGGTATCAAGCGGGAACTCGGGTATGGCTTGCTGCTGGTCAATAGCGATGAGTTGATAGTCGATATGGGATCGTTTCAGCACTGTCTCCAGATATCCGGGTCCTTCGCATGCGATGTGGCGGATGATTGTGACGGGTTTTATACTCATTGATGGATTAATTGCTATGCTTGTTGGGGAGGTTGACGGGTATAAGCGGAGGTTAACAGTTTGAAAACTACTATTGCAAAACGATTGCTGTTTTCTTTGCTACTGGTCGGCCTGTTTGCACCGGTGTATGAAATATTTGCAGGTAATACACCACGTATTACGGTAACTGCCCTGTTTCGTGACAAGGCAATGGTTGAGTTAAATGGCGAGAGTATTCTGCTCAAGGCCGGTGGCGAGCTGAAGAATGGTATTCGCCTGATTAAATCTAATTCAAAGCATGCAATTATTGAGGTAAACGGCAAGCAAAGGAAATATGGTCTGGGTTCCCAAGCCAGCACGAAATTATCCGAGCCGGGGCGCCGCATCGTCAGAATACCCAGCACCGGCGGGATGTTTCTGACATCCGGGATGATAAATGGCAGGAGTGTCGATTTTCTGGTTGATACCGGGGCCAGTTACGTCACGATGGCCAGACCCACTGCGGACCGGTTACAGATTCAGTATCTTGAAAACGGCAAGCCGGCAACAGTCAGTACGGCAGCGCAACTGCGAAGGGCGTGGCAGGTGAAACTGAATTCGGTTACGGTCGGCGGGATTACGCTGAATCAGGTTAATGGTACTGTGATTGATACACAGCATGATCAGGAAGTGTTACTGGGGATGTCTTTTCTGAATCGACTTAAATTCAGTCAGGAGCAGGGCCTGGTGGTGCTGGAAGCCAGATTTAATTGAAAGGCTTCTGACGGTATGCCAGGGCCGGTTAATCACAATCCGAAACCGTAGGCTGGTAGAACTGGCAGTTATTTTTTCCGCTATGTTTTGCCTGGTACATGGCAGCATCAGCGAATTTCATCAGGTTGACCGGGTCCTTGCCATGCGCCGGAAACATGCTGACACCGATACTGCCCGAGACATTGACAGTAGTGCCGTGGCAGTCTACCGGTTCGCGTATCGCCTCCAGCAGGTTTTCTGCCATGCGTTTGGCATTTTCCCGGCTTTCAATATCATTCAGGATAACGGCAAACTCATCACCTCCCAGGCGTGAAAGTGTATCTGAACTTCGTATAATCATATGCATCCTGTCTGCGATGGTTTTCAGGAGTCTGTCGCCGGCAGCATGGCCATATTTGTCATTAACCTGTTTGAAGCCATCCAGATCAATATAGAATACTGCGTGGGTATTGTTGTACCTTTCGCCCTGGTTGATGCTGAGCTCCATTCTTTCGTATAGCAGTATACGGTTTGGCAGGCCGGTCAGGGGGTCGTGGTAGGCCTGGTGTCGCAGCTGGTTACTCATCTCCTCCAGTTCTTCTGTTCTCTGTATTACTTTTTGTTCCAGGGTCTGGGCGTGTTCTTCAAGTTGTTTATCACGATGTTCAATCTGCTCCAGCATGCTGTTGATACCCTTGATTACAGTACCGAGTTCATCCCTGTATGCCTGATTAATTCTCATGCTGTAGTCCTGATGCCTGGTGATTTTGTCGGTAAATCTCTTGATTGCCAGTATGGGGCTGGTGATAGTGCGTTGCAGCTGGGTTGATAATAATAGCGCAAGTCCCAGTGCCATAATCAGGGTGGCGAGCATGATACCGCTATAACCCGCGATATTATTTAACAGTTCTGTGGTGCTGGCCATGATGTACACCGTACCGATTACATCTCCATGCAATTCGATGGGTTCAAAGATTCGGATGAATCCATTGGCTTGCGCATAACCACTGGGTTTATAGTCTGGCTCATGAAAGGTTTGCTGTGAGTCTTTTATATAGATGGCGAATATGGTGCTATCGGGTTTGAAAATTGCCGCGTTGAGTACGTGTTCCTGGGTTTTCAGTGTGGCAAGGGTCTCCTCGGCCGCATCGGTGTCATCGAATACCAGTGCAGCAGTCGAGTTGGCGCCGATAATTTTTGCCTGTGAAGACAGGATATAGGACATGGTATTGCTGGCGGCATAGCGATTATTCAGAATAAAGGCGATCGAGCCAAATACGAGTGTAATTGTACTGGTCAGCATGATGATGCTGATTAGTTTCTGTTTAATGGAAAATCCGCTGAAATCAATCATTGTTGATCTCCTCGGCGGGCATTTTAATGCGGCTGATTTTGGCCAGTCGTAATAACTTAGAACTGATACTGATATGGTAGTTGTTGGCCTGATCAGGGTTTATTTCAAAACGGAGCTTTTGGGATTCCAGGAAGAACCGGATCATGCCACCTTGTTGAATGAACCCCGGTGATTCCCCGATTGTTAGTACGCCGTTACCGGTTTGCAGACCTGCCTGCGCATTAACGCCTGAAAACAGGATGGCGCATGACTTGATGTCCTGATCTGCGCTGAATCGAGTGACTTCGATTATCTGTTTGTTGACAGATTTCAGGCTAAGGTTTTGATGAAAGATCTGATATATATCAGTTGAGGCATCGACGCAGATTTTGATATGTGTCTCATTTGCCCTGTTTTCCGGCCAGTCTATAAACTTGGTGAAATTATAGATATAGGCTGCCTTAAGCCGGTATTCAGCCGGTGTGTCATCCGCTATTCCCGATAGTGGTATCAGCGCAAGGAGTATCAAGACCAGGCATAGATATTTGCCTGTTATGGTAATCCCCACAGTCGGCTGCCGTATCTGTTCTGCCTGGCTCATGCAGTCAATAATACGGCTTACGGGAGGCATAGGGTACTATCGGATTTGCCAGCGCAACTGCAGATAAATATTCTGTTCAACGTCTGTGGTGTGCAGGTTATTGCCATCTGCACTGAATTCTGTGTGTTTAGAATCAAGCAGGTTCTGGCCTACCAGTGATACCTCAACCGCCTTGTTTACCTGCCACGCCAGACGGGTATCCAGCTCGGTATAGCTATCAATATTACCCGTGATCACGTTGCTGGTGTCGTCAACGTATTTAAGCCAGAAGTCCAGCTGCAGGTCCTCGCTGATATCAAAAGAAGGCCTTAATGACCATAGCTGTTTGGGGGCTCTGCCTTCTGTATCGATCTCGGTGTTAGGATCATCGGCACTATCAAAATCAAGATCCAGGTAGGAATAACTGGCCTTTAACTGGAGAACGGGATTTACCTGCCAGTTGCCCGATAGCTCTAGTCCGCTGGTTCTGGCACGGGCGTCATTCTTACCAGTAATCTCGACATGGGGTATGGGTGGTGTAAACAGGATGCCGCTGGTCGTGGTATCCACCAGGTCGTCGTAATCGGCAACAAATAGCGCGGCGTCCCAGGTGAAATCACGACTCACATTACCTCGCAGGCCGAATTCCATAACATCTGCGACCTCGGAGTCCAGGTTGCTGGTGCCGACGGCCTGAAAAGTAACGCCCGGAGCCAATGGATTCGGTGGCAGGGTCGATATAACCGACCTGAAGGCTCGCGATGGTGTATGTACTGCATGCGAAGCAGATGCCCACACGCTTAAATGATCACTGGCTGCCCATATGCCACGAATACTGGGTTGAACCTCCGAGCCGGTGAAATCATTGTGCTCAAATTTCGAACCCAGGGTAATCGTCAGACGATCTCCAAAAAACCGGGATTCGTTCTGGATGAAGGCGGTAGTGGTATCAAAATCCTTGCTGTCAGGGTTAAAGCGAATTGACGGGCGGTCGTTAATATCATCGCTGATATGACGGTAACCAAGCCCCCAGGTAAATTCATGCTGAATTCCCCAGCCAAACCGGTGCTGAAAATCAATGTCAAAGGTATCTACTGAAATATCCGCTATCTCCGATTTCCTGCGGGTGTGGTCAATAAAACCCTGCAGAGAAATGTGAGAGTTATCTGATAATTTGCGCTCCCATCTGGCATTGATGTTTCCACCATCGACATCTTCTCTTACATTGGTGGAGGTCAGCGCATTTAAAGAGTCTTCCTTTAACTGATAGAGATCACCGCTAACCATGATGCTATTGTTGCTGTCTAACTGAAAGTCACCACGAAAACCGGTTTGCTTTGAGCGCCAGCCGTCATTATTGGTCTTGATATCTGCGTAGCCATCGCGTTCATGGGCCTTGAAGTAGGCACGCATGTAACCATCTTTGCCAACCTTGCCGCCATGACGAATGCCGAAAAATCCCTTGTCTTCCTTGCCTGCGCCCGCCGTGAGATAGGTGCCCTGGGTATCTTTTGCGCAGCGGGTAATGATATTGATAACGCCATTCACTGCATTGGCACCCCAGATGCTGGCTGCAGGTCCGCGAATGACCTCAATGCGCTCTATATCTTCCAGTAGCGTATCCTGCTGGTCCCAGTAGACACCGCCAAAGGTCGATGAATAGACGTTTCTGCCATCGATTAATACCAGTAATTTATTGGCAAAAAAACCATTAAAGCCACGCACTGATACTGCCCAGGCGTGTGCGTTGAGTTTTGATACATGTACACCCGGCGCCATTTGCAGGGCATCAGCAATCGTTGTGACTCCCGAGCGCCGAATATCTTCGTTGGAGATGACATAGGCGGCGGCTGCGACATCAGCCAGCTGCTGAGGTTTTTTGCCCAGGGAAGTAATCTCGATCTGCATTAATTCTTCCAGGGGAAGTTCGGTCAGGTTGCTGCTAGCAGCTGAAGCTGATCGGCATTGGCCCGCATGGCTAACCGGGGACATAAGGATCGACAACACGCAAACAAACACAGACAGGCAGCGTCGTTGCGACAAAAATGCGCTAAATGTGAGATATCTCACTTTGTCCCCGGTGTATTGTAAAGAATTGTTGTTATGTGCTTTCTAGCGCGAAAAACTATAGGATAGCTTCTATTTCAGATTGTAAAAACTGGCTACAATGAGTTTATATAACCCATATTGATTATAGGGTCACATATTTGAGACGCATGGAAAAGGGAGATATTTAAAGGGGTTATCAGGGGTTGCGCTTGTCTTTCTGGATCAGGGCATAGGCAGAGTGATTATGAATAGATTCAAAGTTTTCTGATTCCACTACATAGGTCAGGATGCGGTCATCCGCATTCAGGCGGGCGGCAACATCACGCACCATGTCTTCAACAAACTTGGGATTATCATAGGCGCGCTCTGTGACATGTTTTTCATCCGGGCGCTTGAGCAGGCCATATAGTTCACACGATGCCTCCTCTTCCACCATGTCAATGATCTCCTCGATCCAGATAAAGTCTTTGGCACAGACATCAACGGTCACGTGTGAACGCTGGTTATGCGCACCATAGTCTGAAATCTTCTTGGAGCAGGGGCACAGGCTGGTAACCGGTACCACTACCTTTATATTCAGGCAGATTTCATTGCCTACCTTTGCACCATTGAAGCAGACCTCGTAATCCATCAGGCTTTCAACACCTGATACTGGCGCCTTTTTATTGACGAAATACGGAAAGGTCATCTCGATATGGCCAGAATCAGCCTCCAGCAGTTCGGTAACCTCGTGCAACATATCCTTGAAGGAACTGACAGTAATTTCGCGTTCATGCTGGTTAAGGATGTTGACGAAACGAGACATGTGAGTGCCCTTGAAATGTTTGGGCAGATCAACATACATATTGAATGTGGCAACGGTGTGTTGATCGCCACCTGAGCGGTCCCTGATAATAACCGGGTGCCTTATGTCCTTGATACCGACCTTGTCGATGGCAATTTGGCGGGTATCCGCACTTTGCTGGACATCGGCAATGTTGTCTAATTCGTCGGAGGCTTTATCTAGCATGGGTACATCCTGAGGACTACTATCTGAATTTCGTTGATGATTCATAATACCTGAGTAATTTGGTCGGGTATTAGCGAGGCGCAAGCATATTAGAGTGCAGCGGATTTCGCAATTGACCCGGTGTGATACTTTTCCAGAAAGGTTTCTATCCCATCTGGATCAAGCAGACATTCTGCCAGCTGCTCTTCACGCTCGGCATGTTCGATGTAACGGTCCGGCAAACCATGCTGTACCAGTGGAATCTGCAGGCCTTCCTGGTTGAGGAACTCGGCCACAGCACTACCGGCGCCGCCCATAATGCTGTTTTCCTCGATGGTTACCAGCAATTCATGGGAACCTGCCAACTCGCGGATTAATGCCTCGTCAAGTGGTTTGACAAATCGCATATTGATCAATGTAGCGTCGAGCTTGTCAGCGGCCCGCCGGGCTGCTGACACCATAGTGCCAAAAGCAAGTATGGCCAGGCTGCGCCCATGACGAACGGTTTCTGCCTTGCCGACAGGCAATGTCTGCAGCTCATTATCAACCTGAACACCCGGCCCCTTGCCCCGTGGATAGCGAACGGCCGCAGGCCCGTCATGCTGAAAGCCGGTGGTCAGCATTTGTCGACATTCGTTTTCATTGGCAGGCGCCATAATGACCATATTGGGTAGACAGCGCATAAAACTATAGTCGAACGTGCCCGCATGTGTTGGTCCGTCAGGGCCAACAACGCCCGCCCGGTCAATGGCGAATAATACATTGAGATTCTGTAGATCAATATCATGGGCGAGTTGATCATAGGCACGTTGCAGAAAGGTTGAGTAGATGGCGACTACAGGTTTCATTCCATCACAGGCCAGTCCTGCTGCAAATATCAGGGCGTGCTGTTCGGCGATGGCAACATCATAGTAGCGATCCGGAAACTGCTGGGAAAAGGCGACCAGCCCCGAGCCCTCGCGCATTGCAGGGGTAATGCCGATTAGCTTGCTGTCCTGTGAAGCCATATCACACAACCAGTCACCAAATACCTGGGTATAGGTTGGTGAGGAGGCGGCACCGCCCTTGGTGATTCCTGTACCCGGGTCAAATGGACTGACGCCGTGGTAGGTCACCGGATTTAGTTCTGCCGGCGAGTAGCCTTTGCCTTTTTTGGTAATGATATGCAGCAGTCGTGGTCCCTTATGTTCCTTGAGGTTCTGCAGGGTCTTGATCAGGGTCGGCAGGTCATGACCATCAATCGGGCCGTAGTAGCTGATGTCCAGTTCTTCAAACAGGGTGCCGGGAGCGACCATGCCCTTGACATGTTCCTCTGCACGTTTGGCGATTTCCCACATGGGCGGCACCATTTCGAGCACCTTTTTACTGTTTTCACGCATACTGGAATAGGTCTTGCCTGACAGGATGCGGGTAAAGTATTTTGACAGGGCGCCGACGTTTGGTGAGATCGACATTTCATTGTCATTTAATACGGTGAGCAGGTCAGCCTGTATATCACCGCAATGGTTGAGCGCTTCAAAGGCCATACCCGCGGACATGGCGCCATCGCCGATGACGGCAATATATTTTCTGTTCAGCCCTTGTTGTGCGCCCGCGACCGCCATACCAAGTGCAGCACCAATCGATGTACTGGAGTGGCCGACGCCAAAATTATCGTATTCACTTTCTGCACGTTTCGGAAACGGGGTCAGGCCGCCTTTTTTACGGATACTGCCAAGTTGATCTCGACGGCCGGTAAGTACCTTGTGTGGATAGCTCTGATGTCCAACATCCCATACCAGGCGATCATCGGGGGTATCAAAGACATAATGCAGGGCAATGGTGAGTTCGATTGTCCCCAGCCCCGCGCCAAAATGCCCGCCACAGCTGGAAACCGTTTCGATAAGGTGTTGACGCAATTCATCCGCCAGTTGCAGCAGCTCGGATTCTGAAAATTGTCGCAGATCGGCCGGGGAATTGACTCGATCCAGCAGGGGGTAGGGGCTATTCATTGCTTGATTATCGGGCACTCAGGCCGAAAAGGCACTAGATTATATCATTCGCAGGGCGTGAAAGGGGGATGCCGGAGGTTGCCTGGATCTTAGTAATCACGCTGAACGATGTATTGCGCCAGCTGGCGCAGGGGACCGGCTTTTTCATCAAATATCTCCAGTGCATCCAGCGCCTGTTGTAGCAGGTCGTCTGCCCGTTGCTGCGATGCCTCCAGTCCGCACAGTGAGATGAAGGTTGACTTGTTACGTTGCCGGTCTGAACCCTGCGGTTTACCGAGGGTTTCAGTATCACCCGTTTCGTCAAGGATGTCGTCCTTGATCTGAAATGCAAGGCCGATGTGTTTACCGTAGGTTTCCAGGGCGTTGAGCTGCGGATCACTGGTCTGCGGGTTGCTCAGGGCGCCCAATTGCAGGCTGGCGAGGATCAATGCACCGGTTTTTCTGGCATGCATTCTTTCCAGTGCCGGCAGTGTCAGTTGTTGGCCTTCAGACTCCAGATCAATCGCCTGTCCGCCCGCCATGCCCATCGAGCCGCTGGCCTGTGTCAGTACCTGAATCATTCTAATGCGGGTGCTATCAGGGATCTGTTCATCATTGCTCAGGATCTGGAATGCCAGCGGTTGCAGTGCATCTCCCGCCAGAATCGCGGTGGCGTCATCAAAGGCCTTATGGCAGGTAGGGCGGCCACGTCGTAGATCATCATCATCCATGGCGGGTAAATCATCATGGATGAGTGAGTAGACATGGATGAGTTCAATGGCGCAGGCAGGGCTATCCAGCGTACCGATTGTCGCTCCCACTGCCTGTCCGGCAGCATAGACCAGCATCGGCCTGACTCGCTTGCCGCCCTGAAGCGCAGAGTAACGCATGGCTTCATGTAATTTTTTCGGGTCTTTATCAGCGGCAGGCAGGCGCTGTTCAAGTGCCGCTTCTATCTGCGACTGGCAGCGTTGCATGAAGTCATCAAAATTACTCATATCCGCCATACTGATTAGTCTTCAGGGTCAAAATCTTCCAGATGTTCACCATCGCTATCCTTAAGCAGGATTTTTACCTTTTGTTCGGCTTCATCCAGCGCCTTTTGGCAACTGCGAACCTGCTTGATGCCACGTTCAAAATGCTCAAGTGATTCCTCAAGGCTGAGTTCACCGGATTCCATGGCCTCCACCAGCGATTCCAGTTCGCTCATGGACTTTTCGAAATCATTGTTGCTGTGTCTGGTTTTCTTTTTCGCGGGCATGCTGAGTGGCCGTGCTGGTCAACGAGGGCGCAACGTTAGCGATTTCGGGCAAGTGGGTCAATCAGCTTCTTTCCGGAGAGGCTAAAGTGGTAATCGATTAAATCGATTATTTCACGAGAAAAATTGAATTGTATAATTTATTGTCGGGCTCTAAAGTGCGTCCAGTCAATGGATACATTGGCTTTCTGATTAGTCTTGATGAGTGATCAGGAATTTCGAAATTTCTGTAAAAATATGGAGAGGACCATGAGTCTGAAAGACAGCAAGACAGAGCAAAATTTGAAAGACGCCTTTGCGGGTGAATCGCAGGCGAATCGTCGTTATCTTTACTTTGCCGCCAAGGCAGATGTGGAAGGTTACAATGACGTTGCAGCCGTTTTTCGCTCCACTGCGGAAGGTGAGACAGGTCATGCGCACGGCCATCTGGAATACCTAGAGGAAACCGGTGATCCAGCAACGGGCCTTCCCATCGGTGGTACTTCAGACAACCTGAAGGCATCTATCGCCGGCGAGACACATGAATATACCGATATGTATCCAGGTATGGCGAAGTCCGCACGCGATGAAGGCTTTGACGAGATTGCTGACTGGTTTGAGACACTGGCCAAGGCCGAGCGTTCTCACGCCAACCGTTTCCAGAAGGCACTGGATAATCTCGACGGTTGATTCTACGTCCTGTCGGACATTCGTCCGACAGGACGTATTTACTCTAAACATCCAGAGGCTACACAAATGCCACATAAAGAAGGATCGCTGGAAGCGCCAACACGTCATCCGCTGGACTGGAAAAGCGCCGATTTCTGGGATGAAGACAAGCTCAATGCCGAGCTGGAACGCGTTTATGACATTTGCCACGGTTGTCGCCGCTGTGTCAGTCTGTGCAATTCCTTTCCGACCCTGTTCGACCTGGTTGATGAATCCGACACCATGGAAGTCGATGGTGTAGCGAAGGCCGATTACATCAAGGTCGTTGATCATTGTTATTTGTGTGATCTCTGTTATCTAACCAAGTGCCCCTATGTGCCACCACATGAATGGAATGTTGATTTCCCCCACCTGATGTTGCGTGCCAAGGCAGTGAAATTTAAAAAGCAGAAACCGTCATTTCGAGACAGGATGCTGTCATCAACCGATGCCATGGGTTCCTTTATGGGTATCCCGATAGTGAACCAGGTGGCGAATGCGGCAAACAAAAACAGCGTCATGCGTGGTATTACCGAAAGTGTACTGGGTATCCATAAAAAAGCCGTGGTGCCTGAATATCATGGCGATACCCTGCGCAAACGTGCCTCCGGTATCGAGGTAGATGAAAGCAGGGCAAAGCCGGCCGGCGAAACCACGGGCAAGGTGGCCCTGTTTGCCACCTGTTATGGCAACCACAATTCACCACAGCTGGGTGAGGATTTAATAGCAGTACTGCAGCACAACGACGTGGTGGTCAAGCTGGCAGAAAAAGAACAGTGCTGCGGCATGCCCAAGCTGGAACTGGGTGATCTGGATGCGGTAGCAGCGGCGAAGGATGTGAATATCCCGGTATTGGCGAAACTGGTTGATGAAGGCTGGGATATTATGGCGCCCGTGCCTTCCTGTGTATTGATGTTCAAGCAGGAACTGCCTTTGATGTTCCCGGATGATCCGGACGTCATCAAGGTAGGGCAGGCGATATACGATCCCTTTGAATATTTGATGCTGCGTCACAAGGAAAATGCCCTGAAAATCGAATTCCCGAATCCGTTGGGCAAGGTGGCCTACCATGTGGCCTGTCATCAGCGGGTACAGAAAATCGGCATGAAGACCCGTGATGTCCTGCAGTTAATCCCCAATACTGAAGTCAAGCCGATAGAACGTTGTTCCGGTCATGACGGGACATACGCTGTGAAGAAGGAATATCACGATATCTCAATGAAGATTTGCCGCCCGGTTATTACCCAGGTGCAAAAGGCGGAAGCCGATCATTATGGTAGTGATTGTCCAATGGCGGGC
>JAPHTU010000280.1 GCA_026196145.1 Gammaproteobacteria bacterium | reverse complement strand
TTGAGATATTCATGTGTTTTGTTCCAGGTCAATTATAAAACAGCAACCGGCGCCGCGATTATTCACCACTTTCACCCTGCCTTCATGGACCTGGATAATATGCTTAACAATGGCCAGACCCAGACCGGTGCCGCCAATTCGTCGGCTTCTTGACTTGTCTATGCGGTAAAAGCGTTCAAATAGCCGGGATATGTGCTGTTCCGGAATACCCGGCCCCTGATCACAGACGCCAATGTGTATCTGCCCACCACTGGCATCAACCGACAGACTAATACGGGTATTTGGGTGACTGTACTTGATAGCATTATCGATCAAATTAACCATCGCCTGTGTCATAAGTGAGTAATCTATCCGTACAGGCATGGGGGAGTCGCAATCCAGACTGAATGTAATACCCTTTGCATCGGCCCGCGCCTGGCAACTATCTGCACTGGATTTCAGCAGGTCACAGGCATCGTGTTCATGCAGATCGAGTATCTCGGCGGCCGGCGCACTCTCCAGTCGGGACAGGGTAAGCAGGTCATCAACAATATCGGCCAGTCGATCATTTTGCTTGTGCACAATTCTCAGGAAGTTATCCAGATCATCCGGGCTATGCTCTGAGCCATCCAGCAGGGTTTCGACATAACCCTTGATGGTCGCAACCGGTGTCTTCAGTTCGTGCGAAACATTGGCAACAAAATCCTGGCGCAGGTTTTCCAGCCGGTTCAACTGCCTGGCCATGTGATTCAGCATATCACCCAGTTCAGCGATCTCTGTGATGTCGTAGTCCGGTATGCTGATGTTCAGGTCTCCCTGTGCCATATCGTTGGCCTTGTCGGTAATTTCCTGCAAGGGATGGTGAACCTTACGATAGCTATAAACCACGGCGATACAGATAACCGCCAGCATCACCAACAGCAAGAACAGGAATTGCCGGTAAAGCTGGTCAAGCAGGTCATTGATGGATGTCAGGGGCAGTGCCGTGCGGATAGCAGCGGTAATCTTTCCTGATTCATAACGGGGCATAGCGTGATAGAGCATGGAGGTTTGCAGTGTCGTGCTGAAACGGATCTTGGCACCTTTCTGGCCAGCCAGCGCCCTGCTGACTTCAGGGCGATCGCCATGATTATCCATAGCAGTCGAATCGGCCGTAGAATCACATAAGACAACGCCGGCCGTGTTGATGATGGTGACACGCATATCCGGGTCAGATATCGCCAACACCTTGCAGTTGGCACTACTGATACCCGGGCCCTTTATTGCCTGATCGACCGTGATCGCCCGCGACTGCAACTCATCCCGCATATGTTGGATAAAGAAATCATAAACCCGATCCTTGGCGAACCAGGCGACAACCAGCAGGGTAATCAGGACAACGGCGGCAGATAACCCATAGCTCCACCAGAGTGAATGTTTATTTCCGCTCATTCCTTGAAACGGTAACCAACACCGCGCACGGTTTCGATCAGGGCTGCATGGCCACCCAGCTTTTTACGCAGCCCGGCTATCTGTACATCAACGGCACGTTCGGTCACCACATGCTGTTCACCACGAATGGCATCGACGATCTGGTAACGGGTAAAGACCCAGCCACGATGACTGGCAAGAAAAAACAGAATACTGAATTCGCTCTTGGTCAGCTTTTCAGGTTTACCATCAATACTCACCTGGAACTTATTGCTGTCAATCACCAGGCCATCGATATTCAGGCTCATGGCGTTTTCTTCTTCTGCTTCTCTCGACCGACGCAACACGGCCCGCACCCTCGCCAGCAGAATGCGCGGGCTAAACGGTTTCGGCACATAGTCATCCGCACCCAGCTCCAGTCCGCTCACGATATCGGCTTCTTCACCCTTGGCCGAGACTATAATGATCGGTATATGTCGCGTATTGCTGTCCTGTTTGATTTGCCGACACACATCCAGCCCGTTCATACCGGGCAGCATGAGATCAAGAATCATCAGGTTGGGTTTGATTGCATTGGCCTGACCAAGGCCCTGTTCCCCGGTCTCAACGCCAATCGCATCATAGCCTTCACGCTTGAGGTTGTAGATGATGATGTCGCGCAGGTCTTCCTCATCTTCAACAACCAGAATAGTCGGTTTATTTGTCATCTGCTTGTCATGGCTATTTGTTATCTTGCCTGGTCAGGCATAGTAACTTACTTATAAAGGTTCAGCACTTATCCGGGACAATGCATTATTGTTTTTCGGTAACGGCGAATATCGCTTGATTCATTTCAACTCCCAAATCCATATATATGTTTGAACATATATATGGATTGACGTATATTGTGCGCCTATGAATATTGACCATGAGAACTTTTTCAAAATGCTTGCAGACCGTACCCGGATGCGGGCCCTGATGCTGATGCAAAGTGAAGATGAGCTTTGTGTGTGTGAACTAACGCACGCACTGAAGTTGTCACAACCCAAGATTTCAAGGCACCTGGCTCAACTACGAGAGGCCGGGCTGGTCAGGGCCAGACGTGAAGGGTTGTGGATGTACTATCGGATTAATCCAGCCCTGCCTGCCTGGGCATTGGCTGTTCTGAAAAATGCCCTGACAGGATCTGAGCTGGACAAGGCATTCCGACAGGACCATACCCGTTTACAAGGTATGCAAGGCCGGCCGGGCACAAGTTGTTGTGCATAGGAATATCCAGGAGAGAACTTAAATGACTATACGTATCGGTATCAATGGTTTTGGCCGCATGGGGCGACTTGGACTACGTGCTGGCTGGGACATGCCTGAATACGAGATCACCCGTATCAATGAGATAGCCACAGACGCCACCGGTTCTGCTCATCTGCTTAAATTCGATTCGGTACATGGCACCTGGGATCACGACGCATTCGCAGAAAATAACAACATCATCATTGACGGTACACAATTGGTGCATTCATCGAACACGGCCATCGGTGATACTGACTGGTCAGATTGTGACATCGTTATTGAAGCTACCGGCAAGCATCACAAGAAGCCTGAATCATTGAATACCTATTTTGACCAGGGAGTTAAAAAAGTCATTGTGGCTGCGCCCACCGAAGGCGCATTGAATATCGTCTATGGTATCAATGACGATCAATATGATCCCGCTACACATCATTTGTTGACCGCAGCCTCCTGCACCACTAATTGCCTGGCCCCCGTAGTCAAGGTGTTACATGAAAAGATCGGCATTGAGCATGGCTGCATGACCACAATTCACGACATTACCAATACCCAAACCATTGTCGATAAAGGACACAAGGATCTGCGCCGGGCACGTGCCTGCGGAAATTCACTCATCCCAACCTCCACAGGGTCGGCCAAGGCAATCACAAAGATATTTCCCGAGCTGGCTGGAAAACTTAACGGCCATGCGGTGCGGGTTCCTTTACTCAATGCCTCCCTGACAGATTTCGTGTTCGAGGCGGCCCGTCCTGTGACTGCGGAGGAAGTCAACGGCTACTTCAAGGAAGCTGCAAAGAAAGAACTCAACGGCATACTGGGTTATGAGGAGCGTCCATTGGTGTCTGTGGATTACGTAAACGATCCGCGCTCATCAATCATCGATGCATTGTCAACGATGGTAATTGATGGCACACAGGTAAAGATCTATGCCTGGTATGACAATGAATGGGGATACGTGAACCGCATGATGGAGTTGACTCAAAAAGTCGCACTGAGTTTGTAAACATGGAGCAGGGGCTGCGCAATTACCTGGTGGTAACCGGCGGTTACTGGGCCTTCACCATCACCGATGGCGCCATCCGCATGCTGGTGGTGCTTTATTTCCACCTGCTGGGTTATTCGCCATTTGAAGTAGCCATGTTGTTCCTGTTCTACGAGTTTTTTGGCGTGATCACCAACCTGGTCGGCGGTTGGCTCGGGGCACGTATCGGCCTCAATCTCACCATGCATATCGGCATGGGTATGCAGGTCGTCGCGCTGATGGCACTGACGGTGCCTGATGCCTGGCTATCAGTTGTCTACGTGATGGCTGCGCAGGCGTTATCCGGCATTGCCAAGGATCTGAACAAGATGTCTGCCAAGGCGTCGGTGAAGATCATGGTCACTGAAGATAGTGGCTCACAGCTTTTCAAGTGGGTGGCGATCCTGACGGGATCAAAAAATGCGTTAAAAGGCGGCGGCTTCTTTATCGGGGCAGCACTGCTGGAATGGATAGGCTTTCGAGCTGCACTGGGAGTACTCGCCGGGATGTTGCTGCTTGTGTTACTGGTAACAGCAATTCTGTTGCCATCCGGTGTGGGCAAGATGAAATCAAAACCCAAATTCACCCAGGTTTTTTCCAGGATCCCGGCAATCAACTGGTTGTCTGCTGCACGCTTCTTCCTGTTTGGCTCAAGGGATGTCTGGTTTGTGGTGGGCTTACCGGTATTTCTGTACTCGGTGCTTGAATGGAGTTTTACCCAGGTAGGGACTTTTATGGCGCTGTGGGTGATCGGCTACGGAGTCGTTCAGGCCAGCGCACCCAGGCTGCTGCAGCGAGGTCATCATGGCCGGGGGCCCGGTGGCGGTACTGCCCGACTGTGGACCTTTATACTTGCGCTCCTGCCCGCCGCCATTGCACTGTCACTACAACAAGGCTGGCCGGCAGATACAGTAATAATCATTGGACTTGTCCTGTTCGGAATGGTTTTTGCGGTCAACTCCGCCATACACTCCTACCTGATCCTTGCCTACTCCGACCGCGACAAGGTCGCCATGAGCGTGGGTTTTTACTACATGGCAAATGCAGGTGGCCGCCTTGTAGGTACCATACTTTCCGGCTGGGTCTATCAAACGCAGGGGCTTGAAGGTTGCCTATGGTGGTCATCCGCATTCGTACTGGCTGCCGCCCTGCTTTCATTCGGTCTGCCGGAGGTAGTTGATAACAAACAGGATTAGGTAGCGGCTGCCAGGAAACAATTCCCGGCTTGGGCTGTGTAGAGCTATTCTGCCCTAAGCGCTTCGACCGGATCCAGTTTGGCTGCATGAAGAGCTGGTAGAACACCGGCAACGAGCCCAATCAGAATGGCAATTGACTCGGCCAGCAATACAAACATCCATGTCGTATGCACAGGTAATGCAGGTACGGCGAACACCAGTAATTGACCAATACCGATGCCCAGTGCCAACCCTGCAATTCCACCAATAGCGGACAGCACTACTGCCTCGCCAAGGAACAGGGAAACAATCTGGCTGTGTTTTGCGCCTAAAGCACGAATTAGTCCGATCTCGGCCGTACGTTCCGTAACGCTGATCGTCATAATGGTGATGATGCCGATACCACCAACTAGTAGCGAAATACCACCGATAGCACCAACCGCGAATGTCAGTATATTCAGTATCGAACCCAGTACATCCAGCATTTGTTGCTGGGTAGTAATCGTAAAATCTTCACGTCCATGCCGCGCCGTCAGTAATCGTTTAATCCCTTCAACGACTTCTTCTACCCTCGCGCCCTCCTTATACATCACATCAATTTCAACCAGGCCGTCTCGATTAAACAGTTCCAGA
>JAPHTU010000161.1 GCA_026196145.1 Gammaproteobacteria bacterium | reverse complement strand
ATGACAAAATCACCCACGTCGCCAAGGATATTCAGACTAAAATCCCCCTGAATCCTGTCCGCTACGGTAATTACCTTGTCATGGGTGCCCAGGCGGATAGAAAGAGGCTTGCTGCTGTCCGCAATGGTTTGTCGGCAGGTGCCGGGATAGATCATGCCATTCGGGCCGCATTTTGCATTGGCATTGCTGATGTCCTTGCGCGAGCAACTGCATTCAAAGATATCTCCCTGCCGACCGAGTTGTTGCAGGGCATCCTGGTAGGCCTCAAGGCGCTGGCTTTGGTAGACTAGCGGCCCATCCCAGTGCAGGCCGTAATTCTCCAGGGTTTGAAGAATGCTGTCAGCCGCACCCGGCACCTCACGGGGAGGGTCGATATCGTCAATCCGGACATGCCATTCACCTTGCATGGCGCGCGCCTGTAGATAACTGGCAACCGCAGCAAGCAGGGTGCCCAGGTGCGCGGGGCCGCTGGGTGTCGGGGCGAATCGGCCTTTGTAGGTAGCAGACATTGGTAAAGTGTAACAAGGACTAAACTATGAGCGAATTAAAAGCAGTATTGTTTGACGTGGACGGCACGCTATCCGAAACCGAGCGTTACGGTCACCTGGTGGCGATGAACGAGGCCTTCAGGACGGTCGGTCTGGACTGGCATTGGTCAGCAGAGCTGTATGGCGAGTTACTGATGGTGACAGGCAGCACCGAACGCCTGGGTCACTATGTGCAAAAGTACCAGCCGGAATACCGGCATATCAACAGTAACCTGGATGAGCTGATTGCCGAGATCGTCAAACACAAGAATGCCAATTACAAACGTATCGCCGAGGCCGGTGAAATACCATTGCGACCCGGTGTCGAGCGCGTACTACGTGAGATACATGATAGCGATGTACGTATGGGGATTGCGACCACCACCACACCGCAAAACGTTGATGCATTATTGATCGGCAATATTGGTGGTGATGTACTGGACTGGTTTGAAGTCATCGCCGCAGGCAATATCGTGCCAGATAAAAAGCCCGCGCCGGATATATACACTTACGCGCTGGAAAAAATGGATCTGCAACCGGAAGAGTGCCTGGCAATTGAAGATTCAGAGAACGGCGTGCTTTCCGCCCTCGCTGCGGGTATCCCGGTACTGGTTATCAAGAGTGAATATTCTGATGGCCATGACCTGTCCGGCGCCAGGCTGCTGGTCGACGAATGGGGCACGCCGGATTCGCCGATGAATGTTTTATCCGGCGATGCCGACGGACATGCGATGATTACGCTGGATTTGATGAAGAAGGTACACAGCGCTTCATAGGACAGCCTATGTGTTGCTGTCGAAAACGACCTGGTTTTTTTGTCTGTTTGTCGATGAGCTGTGTTCTTGCAGACAAAATAACAGTCTTATAGTTATACGTATTGCGGTTTTCTGTTAACCGGTAATGCTTGAATTGCAATCATGGCCGGTTGCAAGTTGTAGCTGTGCCGCACTGGCTATCCGAAGTTATCCTCGTCAAATTGCTTTTGTATTTGTTCCACCTGCTCGATGTTAGCCAGGAGCGCGTTGACGCAATCGCGATCAAGGGTTTCACCTGACATTTGCTCAAGGGCTTTTATGGCATCCTCATTGCACCAGGCTTCTTTATAGGGTCGTTTACTGGTCAGCGCATCGAACACATCTGCGACAGCAACAATTCGGGCCTCAAGTGGAATATCAGCTCCCATTATGCCTTTAGGGTATCCTGAACCGTTTACGGCCTCATGATGATGTTCGGCAATATTTCGCAGAACGTCAATATATTCAAACCTGTCAAGACCAAAGTTATCAATCAGCTGATCTATCATTTCGCGCCCCTTCCGGGAGTGTGTTTTCATAATTTCACATTCTTCCCTGTCCAGTTCGCCAGGCTTGAATAATATCTGGTCCGGTATGGCGATTTTCCCGATATCATGTAGTGGAGAAAACATAAAAATATGTTCAATATAAGCGTCATCCAGCTCGTGGAGCGTCGCCAGTTCAGAGGCTATCAGTCTACTGTAACGTGACATTCTATCCAGATGGCTTCCGGTCTCCGGGTCTCTGGCATGGGTTATATGGCCTGTCGTTTGTACCGCGGCCGTCAAGGTTTGTGCGGATGACAATTCATTGATGACAAGCAACGAAATCATGTGTCCATACACATCGAGCTGACTTAAAACCAAGTCTGAAAATACATCTCTATCGTAGGAATTGAAAAATATGAATCCTGTAAAAACACCGTTATTGAACATTGGCAGCGTATAGCTGGCTGCATAGCCCTGACGGCCAATCCGTCTGGTGTGCGTATTGGATGAATCCTCAAAAGTTAGTTGATTATTGATTACGCGAGGCAAACCTTTTTTGAGTATCTTTTTTAGCGATGGGGCGTCATCTAGCAGGGCCTGGTAATTTTCCAATGGGTTGTCTACACCGCTGCTATGCAAAAATGTTTTCAGTATGTTGGTTTCCGGATCGTATATCGCAACCGCAATACGGGCAACAAAGGGGAAAATCTTTTTAACTGACTCATGAGTAGCAATCAGTTTCTCTTGAATAGGGACATGTTTATTCAGTGACTCAAGCACATCATGGTGTTCGGTCATATCAGTGACTATATGTTTTTTATGTTTGATGCCAATAATATTTCATTTTTGATGAAAAATCGATCAGGTTGTGCTGTTCGTGTTTCCTGTCATTTATAGCCGGATACGGTATTGCGGGCAAATGATTGCGATTCAATGAGCGGGACGGAATGCGGTGTGGATGCTGCAGGATTGGGATCCCGCCCTGCAGAGGCAGCATTGATTAATATCTAAAGGGGCAGCCTTTAATCGCGAGTCTACCGTTCAACTATCATTCTATTCACTATTCATAGGGTCAGGTCTTGTCTTTTGCCTTTTTCTGGCCTTATTGTTTGCTGCGCTGGATCTGATGAAAGAGTTGATGTTATAGGTCTGTGTATCAGGAGAAACCGGTT
>JAPHTU010000333.1 GCA_026196145.1 Gammaproteobacteria bacterium | reverse complement strand
ATTTAACTGATCTGCACTTCGATCCACCAGGATTTTGCATTTCAGGCCAACAGGTCCGATTGAACCGGCATTACAACCCGCAACCGCCTGTATCTGTTCGTCGCTTGCCATCTGTAGCGGCTCGGCTACGGCATCGTGTTTACCGGCCTTGATGGCATTGAGTTCGTGGTCACCACGCAGCACCAGTGCGACAACTTCACCCTCATCACTGCCATTGACCAGCAAGGTTTTGATACATTGTTCGGCAGGCAGCTTCAGGAAACTACTGACCTCCTCAATGCTATGCTGTCCCGGTGTTTCTACCTGCTGCATGTCCATGGTTGGGCCGGAACGCCCTGCCAATGCTGTTATTGCCTCTGCCGTTTCAATGTTGGCGGCATAATCCGACCCATCTGAAAATGCAATCGCATCTTCTCCTGAATCAGCCAGTACGTGAAATTCGTGCGAAAGGTTACCACCGATGCTGCCACTGTCTGCCGCCACAGGCCTGAAATCCAGACCGGTACGGCTGAATATCCGGTTATAGGTATCAAACATGGTCTGGTAGGTTTCATCCAGGGATTCCTGGGTAAGATGAAATGAATAGGCATCTTTCATGAGAAACTCACGCGCACGCATCACGCCAAATCGTGGTCGTATCTCGTCACGAAATTTCATCTGAATCTGGTAATAATTGATGGGCAGTTGCTTGTAGCTGCGAATCTCCTTGCGGGCCAGATCGGTGATGATCTCTTCATGGGTCGGTCCAAAACAGAATTCACGCTGGTGGCGATCGGTAATCCTGAGTAATTCCGGGCCATATTGCTCCCAGCGTTCTGACTCCTGCCAGAGTTCAGCGGGTTGCACGGCAGGCATCAGGACTTCAACCCCGCCCGCCTTGTTCATCTCGTCTCTAACAATATGTTCAACCTTCCGAAGTACGCGCAGGCCCAGCGGCATCCAGGTATAGATGCCGGCGGCGACACGACGGATCATGCCGGCGCGTAACATTAACTGGTGGCTGATTACCTCGGCATCGGCCGGGGCTTCTTTTAATGTGGTGATAGGGAATTGACTGGTACGCAACGTCTTTTGTCCGGTAATAGGTTAGGGGCGTGATTTTAGCCCATATATCTCACCAGAGGGCAAGATGATCGAGGGCTTGTCATTTCGGTGAGATATATGGGCTAGTTGGCAGGCGTGACGAGATAAAACCCACTGGGGCATTTACGCCCTGATTTGGGAGAGATTTCTAGAAAGTGCGTTTGTCCCTACCCCACATATGCCGGGCCGGGCTGGAAAACTCGATGTAGATTCGGCTGGTCGGGATATTCAACAGGCCGTTAACCAGAGTGCAGAGACTATCGGACAGTCCGGTGGTTTGATCCTCCGGTAGTCCCAGGCTCTTGAGTTCCAGCAAGGCAGTGGGTTCATCTGTGCCAGCGAATATCATCGACTGGTCGTCCCGCACTATGACCATGACATAGGACTCGGGTTTGCCCAGCATCTCGGCTGTATGTCGGGATAGTTTCTGGCAGAGGCCGGTTTTGTCGTCTAGGGGCTGGTTGGTATTGAGCGTAAGTAATGGCATACGAGCTATTTACAATATTGGTCAACTAATTCCTGTGCCTCTTTTATTTTTCCCTGTCTATCCTCTTCGCTCATCATTGAAACCGAGCCATCAGGATTGGTTGTTCGGGCGCGTCGAAATGTCTGCATCTGTTGCAGGTTATCTCTGGCCTTTGCGCACTCGGCCTTGTCGGCTTTTTTCTGGGCCGCCTGCTGTTTGGCTTGCTGTCGCTGGTGGTCCTTCATTTTATCTGCCTCGAGGCTCTGCTCGATCGCATCCGTAAAAGGCTTGTTAGGATTTGGCGCGAAGCTCGGCGGCGGTGGCGGGGCGTCGATCTCGAGAGATTTATACTTCGTCGGCTTTACCTGACCGTAATGTACCCTCCCGTTTTCGTCTTTCCACTTGTACAGTTCAATGGAGAAAGTAGAAGTGCTGACGAGCAGGAGTGATAAGGCAATCAACTTAGGTGATAGCTGCATCATAAATTTCTAAGATCCGTAATTAATATATTCAATCATTAAGATTCAATCTCAACTTTAGGCTGTTATCCACTGATTTGACAAGTAATATTTGAGTAAATCTGCGAAATAAAGTGAATAAATATTCGGAAAAGCTTATTTTGTACTGAAATTATCATTTTAGGTGCATTTTGGGGGTTGACCTACCTCAACAATATAAGTAATTTCGGAGTTTCTTGAAGAGCAGGTCAAAAGTCCGCACTGCGGGCTTTTTTTATTGGGACGTCACCAGCTTACATGGTCATTTTTCTGGTCGCCAGGTCAGATTTAGCAGGGGTATAGAGTGGAACTCACCGGTGCAGATATTTTAGTGCGTAGCCTGAAAGAAGAGGGGGTTGAATACCTCTTTGGATATCCGGGTGGTGCTGTGCTGCATATTTATGACGCGCTTTATCAACAGGAGGATGTGAAACACATTCTGGTGCGTCATGAGCAGGGTGCCACGCATGCTGCGGATGGTTATGCGCGTGCAACTGGCAAGACGGGCGCAGTCATCGTGACCTCAGGCCCTGGTGCGACCAATGCCGTTACCGGTATCGCTACTGCCTATATGGATTCTATCCCCATGGTGATTATCACTGGTCAGGTGCCGATTCCGCTGATTGGTAACGATGCCTTCCAGGAAGTGGACTCGGTCGGCATTACCCGGCCATGTGTTAAGCATAACTTTCTTGTGAAGTCGGTAGATGATATTGCGGTCACCATTAAGAAGGCCTTTTTCCTGGCTTCGTCCGGACGACCCGGCCCGGTTGTGGTCGACATTCCAAAAGACATCACGGCAATGAAGGCGGAATTTAAGTACCCGAAAAAGGTGGATATCCGCTCATATAACCCGGTAACCAAAGGTCACCCGGGGCAGATCAAGCGCGCCCTCGAGATCTTGCTGGATGCCGAACGTCCCATGATCTATACCGGTGGTGGTGTGATTTTATCTGGCGCCGCCAGTGCGCTGAAAAGCCTGGCAAAGGCGCTGAATTATCCGGTGACCAATACCCTGATGGGGCTTGGTGGTTATCCGGCAACGGACAAGCAGTTTGTCGGTATGTTGGGTATGCACGGAACCTACGAATCCAATATGGGTATGCATGAGGCGGATGTAGTGTTTGCGGTTGGCGCCCGTTTTGATGATCGAGTCACTGGCAATATCGAGAAGTTTTGCCCGAACGCGAAAATCATTCACATCGATATTGATCCGGCTTCAATTTCCAAGAATGTCAGAGTGGATGTTCCGATCGTTGGTGATGTTCATGAAGTACTGAAGCAGATGAACAAGGCACTAAAGGAAATCAATCGTAAGCCTAAGGCCAGCGCGATCAAGGCATGGTGGAAGCAAATTGATGAGTGGCGTTCCATGGACTGTCTGAAATATGACAAGAGTTCAAAGGATGTTATCAAGCCGCAGTTTGTTGTCGAGAAGCTGTACGAAGTGACCAAGGGCGATGCCTTTGTAACCTCGGATGTTGGCCAGCATCAGATGTGGGCGGCGCAATACTATAAATTTGATAAGCCCTATCGCTGGATTAATTCAGGGGGTCTGGGCACGATGGGTTTTGGCCTGCCTGCCGCCATGGGCGCTCAGCTGGCGCACCCGAATGAAACGGTTGCCTGTATCACGGGT
>JAPHTU010000132.1 GCA_026196145.1 Gammaproteobacteria bacterium | reverse complement strand
CTGTTGGTCTCCTCACCTTCAGCAATTGGCTGGGTCATCCTTTCCGGCATGAGCACCTCTACGATATCCAGTGGCGCCTGGAACTGCTCTGTTGCCGACTGCTGGATCTGCATCTGCTTTCCCAGCATTACATGGGCAGTCGGTGAAACCTTTCCTGACAGCCACATCATATTCGCGAGCTTGGTCGAGCCAAAAATCAGCTGGCTCTCCGGACGATAGGCAAGGTAATCGGCAACCACGACCATTACCTGCGTCTTGTTGACATCGATAACACGTGTGTAATGGGGGTATACATCAATACGTTGAATCGGAAGTTTATTCACATGATAGATGTATATCAGCATGGCGGTTTTTTGATAGGTACGGCAATCCCCTTCAGCGGTCAGCTGGTTTACCTGCTGATAGAACTTGTCGACACCCTTCACCGCACCCAAGGCAGACATGTTGGTCACTATCGATGACAGGTGATTGAGGTTACAGGTCTTGTGAAAAACCAGTGATTCTATTTCCTGGTCGTTCAGGCCATGCTGTCTCACCGCGCGTACCATTGCCTGCTGCAGGGTTGCCGGGGGTATTTTCCAGGTTAATTTACCGGTATTGGCCTGTTCGGACAGGTGCACAGACAGCGAGGCCACCAGTGGCGCTGCCGATAGTGCCACATCGATTACCGCACCACCCGCAAACATTGACCAGGCAACGTCATCCATTTCCTGCTGCAACAACACGTTGCTGGAATACACATCAACACCCAGTTCCGACGCCAGTTGACGCTTCACCGTATTAAAGCCGATCAGATCCTTGACCATGGCATTATCGCCCTTGCTCTCACCGCTACCCGCGCTGCTAATTGCAGAGCCAACGTCCTGCAGTAGGTTTGAAAGCCCTTGCGGTATCGATTCAAGTGTCGCGACCGGGTCATTCAGGGTATTTCGGGTCAGCGTTAACGGCGCCTCCAGCGCTGCATCCAGGCCCTTCTTGTAGGCCTCCGATTGCTTGATCTCCCGCAACACACCAATTGCATCTTCTTCGTATAACCGTTCCACCATCCAGTCATTGCTGGTTATCCGTGTATCCAGGTCATGTAGCCTGGCCGTGAAATGGTTAAATCGTCCATCGTTATGTACATCAGTATCCACGTCATAGCGCGAACCGGTGAATTCCTTTCCAAGGATGTCCGTCGCATTGAGTACCACGGCAGGTTCATACTGAGTAGCCGCCAAGGCAAATGAGGAAAATACACCAACCAACAACGAACTTAACAATATTCTTTTCATAAAAACCCCTGAAGATGCCCGGTACACATTACTTTAAAGAAAATACCTGTGACTTGGTGCCTGACCGAATGCGCGACAGATTATGCTGAATCAGGCGATGCTTTTCCAGCCTTGCCGGCATCTTCAGCAACTGGCGCCTTCATTGTTCGACAAAAATCAGCCTGATTGCCAACGCAGCGAACACGGCGCCCGCCACCCGATGCAATACAATCTGCGCCTGCTTAGAACCTTTTAGCCACTCTCCCAACATACCGGCGGTCCATGCAATGGTTCCGAAGACAAGCAGCGTTACCAGGATAAAGATCACGCCAAATAGTATCAGTTGTAGTGTCAACGAGCCTGTTTCCGGGTTCGCGAACTGCGGCAGAAAAGCCATAAAGAATATCGCCACCTTGGGGTTGGTCACATTCATCACTATTCCACGCATGTATAACACGCGCGCACCGGCGCGTGGACCATCGTGCAGGGATACATTAGACAGCCCTGCCCGAAAGGCCTGCCACGCGAGATACAACAGATAGGACGCCCCCAAAATTTTCAGTACATTAAAGGCAAATACGGAGGTCTTGAAGATAGCTGCCACCCCCAATATCACGGCAGCGGTATGCACCAGCAGGCCGGTACAAAGTCCTAGCGTGACGAGTAATCCTGCCGCCCGACCATGTACGGCTGATTGTGTGAGTACAAAAATATTATCCGGGCCGGGGGCTATCGCCAGCGCCACCGACGCCAACAAGAAAATCGTCAGTGTTTCTATAGTGATAATATGAATCATCAACTTGCCTGCATGAATCCGTTCCCATAAATAACACACGTGCAGACTACACTGGTTTTCACAAAAATATAACGGCGATTAGTTACCATGTAACCGCCTTTTCCCTTAGAGGCAGGGATCTACAGGAACACAAGCAGAGGTTAGTCTCCGTGATATTTCACATGTATAGGTAGCGGGTTGTTTCTGCGCCATGTGCTGCAACAGAATATGGCGAACGCCTTTTATAGAATACGGTAATCTATTGGCACAACAAAGGCCCATGAACGCAACCCCAACTCCTTTGGCAGAGGGGCAAATCTACCAGCCCGGCGCAGAGCCTCCAGGGCAGCCTTGTCAAGCACCCCTTCACCCGAGCTGACTGCCAGTCGAATATCATTGATTTCGCCATCGGCCAGCACGACAAAGCCCACTTCAACACGGCCTTCGATATGACGTCGGTGTGCGCGCTTCGGATAATATTTATGGGCGATAATTTTTTTCTGTAATTCCTGTATATACCTCTCCCTTATCCGGTCCTGTTCACCTGTTTTTGAGGCTGGTGAAATTACGGCATCAGCAACCGCAGGCCTTGCCGATGGTTGGGCTTTGAGGGGTGAAGTCTTGGCAGGCGGCTTCACCTCCTCAGGTAATTTGGCCACTTCCCGGGGCTTGCGCTTTTTAACAACAGCCTTCTTCTTGACTATTTTCTTCGGCTTAACGGGTTCGACTTTCTTCTCCGGTACGGGTGTCTCTTCAACCGGCTCTACCACTTCTTCCGGCGCCGGCTGGGGCGCTACCACCTGCTGCACCATCTGAAACATTTCCATATTTAACGGCAATATCGTCGTACTAACCGTCTCGGTCATATTAAACGATTGCTGCCATAGCAGTGCAGCTAGCAGCCCGCTATGCAACGTAACGGAGACAAGGAATCCCGGCATCTTGTAATGACGATTCAAGGCGCCTTCTCCGCCAGTATGGATACATTACGCAGGTTCTTACCCTTGAGTTGATCCACTATCCCAACGAAGATCTCGAAACGAGCCGCGGAATCGACTCTTAAAATAATATGCGTGTTACTCGATAACCCTGCGAGTCGACCGGTCAGTGACGACAGGGTAACGATCTCCCCGTCGCTATGGATCACACCTGCATCATCGACTGTGATTTCAAACGACTCATCGCTGGACAACGCCTCACTATGCTCCGCATCAGGCAAGGACACCGGAATGGTGCCCTGTGCAATAAAGGTTGCCGTGGTCAATACGATTGCCAGCATCACCAACATAATATCAATGAAGGGAATCACATTAATCTGGTCAAACCGCTTCATGCATTCATGCCCTGCCAACGCGACTTGAGCACTTCAACCTTACGTAATAACGCGTTATAAAAAATGATAGCGGGTATCGCTACCACCAGGCCCAACGCAGTCGCTTTCAGTGCAAGCGCCAGACCAAACATAATCGAGCGTGCATCCAGGCCACCGCCCTGCCCCAGGTCGTAGAAGGTAATGAGGATGCCGAGCACGGTCCCCAGCAATCCGACATACGGGGCATTGGCGCCGACGGTTGATATGATCGTGAGGTGATCCGTTAGTGCAATATCAAGTTCATGTAGATTATTAAAACTCTCCAGATGCAGTTTTCTGTAGTACAGGTAACGCTCCACCACAAAGGTCACCATGAGCAGGCTCATAAAACCCAGTATCCCGATAATCGAGTAATCCAGCCATTCCTTGAGTAGCTCCATATATCTCCCTCTACATCCCCAACAGGATACGGCGTATACCGATTACCACGAGCGCTATACCACCCAGGCGCAGTAGCCACTTACCAAGCCATGGTTGTTCCAGTTTCATTGCACGGCCAAAACTGCCCAGCAACGGGATAACCAGAAACAGGGGCGTGAATGCCGCCCCGAGTCCAAACAGGAATCCGTACACACTACCAAGCACAACATCACTCGTGATGGCACTGGCAGCAAGCAATGCGGCCAGTGGTGTGCAGGGTGTAAAACTCAAGGCAAAACCCATAAAAAATGGTGACGCACCTGACGCACGAGAACGCATGCCGCAGGAAACATGGGCTTGCTTTGGCCAAAGTAACCACGCCCCGGACACAATAGCGGCCACTCCAATTAACCAGTGCCCGATACCACCATTCAAAAAGGTAATCAGGATCTCACCCAAAAGTCCGGCCACCCCGCCCAGTACGGTATAGGCCGCCACCTTGCCCAGGGCAAAAGCGACGGTATCCATGGTTGCCGCTCCACTACCTTCACCCCGGCTCAATGCCCAGGTACCCAGGTAGGGCAGGCAAACTGCGGTACAGGTAGTAAAGCCTACAGAGATACCCAGCAGCCACACCGATAACATGCCTACCTCGCCAAGCGAGCCGACGGCAGTCATGCCTTGCTCTCCTGTGGCTCTGCCTTTACTGCAGGTCGTTTAACAGGCGTGCCATCAGGCTTTTCACCGCGTACACGTGCCTTGTAATAATCGCGTGATGACGAGAACAGCTTGATTGGCCCCGCCTTGATCTGAATGATGTCGTCCTGCGGACAATACTCGGCACAACGTCCGCACAGGGTACAGTCTTCATGGAAAGCGGCAGAGCCTTCCTTGTGCCAGATCTCGTGAATATCCATTGGACAGGCCAGATTACAGATGCCGCATTTATCGCAACTTTTGTGCATCTTCTTGACCAGTCGTGTTGGCGACAGGCGTCGAAAAACTGCAT
>JAPHTU010000212.1 GCA_026196145.1 Gammaproteobacteria bacterium | reverse complement strand
GGATCGTCTTCCAGCTCTTCCAGCCTGCGCTCCCCACCGATCGGTGTTTGCAGCAGGACATCGCCATGGCCTTCCTCTACCTCACCAACAATGGTTGCGCCTTTACCTGCTTCAATGTCGCGCCAGACCTGTACCACCCTGTCGGCAATATCGGCACTGACAACGGCCACACATCGCCCTTCACAGGCCAGATAGAGTGGGTCGTAACCAAGGATTTCGCAGATAGAACTGACGGCATCGTTGACCGGAATCGCCTCTTCCTTCAACCGCATCCGATGGCCGGTTACCCTGGCCATTTCATGGGTCACAGTCGCCAGGCCACCACGTGTCGGGTCACGCAAGAAGTGGACACCTTCAATGCCTGACAGACTACTCGTTAACGGCAGTACCGAACCACAGTCTGATTGCACCTCACCATGCAGGCCAAACTCTTCACGTGCCAGCATCACGGCGGCACCATGATCGCCCACCGTACCACTGACAATTACCTTGTCGCCGGGCTGTATGTTTTGCATCGACAGATCAAGCCCGGGATCAATCTCACCAATACCACTGATACTGAAATAGATACCGCCACCATGACCACGCGGCACAACCTTGGTATCACCGGCAACCACCCTGACATTGGCCTCACTCGCCGCCTTCGCCAACGAAGCAACTGCGCGTTCCAGTACCTCTATCTCCAGGCCTTCTTCCAGAATGGCACTCAAGGTAAGGTATCTTGGAATGGCGCCTGCAACTGATAAATCGTTTACCGTGCCATGCACCGCCAGCGAACCAATATTACCGCCGGGGAACTCAATCGGATGCACCGCAAAACCGTCAACGGTGGTGAATATCGGGCCTTTGATATCTTTCAATAATACTGCATCGGCCTCGGTATCCATCGGTTCATCCGAGGCCGCGGAGGTAGCCAGGAAGCGGGCAAAAACACCATCGATCAACTCACGCATGTAACGTCCACCGTTTCCATGCGCCAGCGAGATATGTGTGTCAGTTAGTACTGGCGTATCTTGCGGCATATTCAATGACCTGCCCATAGCTAATTCCTCCATCATTGGCGGGAATATTTTCGTGTAAACGACAGGCAATGCCTGTCTCCTGTAATTGCTTGTTGACCATCTCCGTCAAACGGCGATTTTGAAATACCCCGCCGCTTAATCCAACATAGTCAATCCTGTCCTTATCTGAAAAATATTTCGCGATCTCTACCACGGTGTTGGCGAGCAAGGCATGTAAATAACCGGCTCGATGAGCCGCGCTGTGTTGCCGGCTTTTCATGGCATAGAACAACGGTTCCCAGTCTATACGCAGTAAGCCATCGTCCTGCTCGAACGGCAAGCTGTCCTGCGTCTCAACATCTTCAGCAATGGCCTCCAGTCGCATAGGGGCCTCACCTTCATGTGAGGTCGTATGAACCAATTCCATGGTCGCAGCAGCTGCATCGAACAGGCGACCAACGGCACTGGTTTCAAATTTATTCAGCCCGCTTTGCCATGCAACATGAGCCAGCCTTTCGGCTTCACTGCCCGGATAGATCTCTTCCAGTTCCCAGTACAATGCTGCTGCACTGCGCCAGGGCTCATGGGCAACGCGGTCTCCGCCGGTAAAGTGAAAGCTTCTAAAGGTGGCAACGTGTTGCCAGTCTGCAGGCGTGCCCAGAAAGGCCTCACCACCCCATAGCTTGCCATCTTCACCATAGCCCACCCCGTCCCAGGTAAATACCAGTCCCTTATCATTTAGCTGTTCGGGATTCTGGCTACAGTCACCTGCCAGCGATGAGGCGTGTGCCTTATGGTGTTGTACCTGGTACACAGGCAGTTTCTGCTCAAAGGCCCAGCGCGTACTCGCATACTGCGGATGCGCATCACAAACAATGGCTGTGGCCTCCACCTGATACAGGCGTTGCAGGTCGTCTATCACCTGCTGAAAAACCTGCAGGCTGCGATGCGCCGTCAGTTCGCCTATATGGGGTGATATGACCGCACGATTTTCCCATGCCAGTGCCACGGTGTTTTTCAGGTGACCACCTACGGCAAGCACCGGTTGTTGCAACTTGATGGGCAGCTTCAGTTCCAGTGGTGCCGAACCACGACCCAGTCGAATCATGCGCGGTTTGCCGTTGAGCATTCGTTTCACTGCATCATCCGCCGGCCGAACGATTTTTCGATTGTGAATCAACCAGCCCTCGGCAATCTTGCCCAAACGCCTGTCCGCTTCTTCATCGTCAGTCAACACGGGCTCACCGCTAATATTACCTGACGTTGCTACCACTGCCCGGCCAAATGCCTCCAGCAAAAGTACATGCATGGGGCTTGGGGGCAGCATAACGCCAAGCTCATCAAGCCCCGGGGCCACTTCCTCACATACCGGCGCATGCGGGGTTTTTTTTAACAGGATAATTGGCCGCGATTGACTTAGCAGATCTCTGGCTACCTGTTCATTTTCAAGGTCGACCAACTTACGTACTGCGTCCAATCCATCTTCACCAACGGCAGGTACCATTAATGCCAGCGGTTTATGCGGGCGATGCTTGTTTTTACGCAGACGTGCAACCGCAAGCTCATTGGCGGCATCGCACATCAGGTGATATCCCCCTACCCCCTTAACGGCGAGTATCCTGCCACGTTGCAGGGCAGTCACAGCCATATCCAGTGCAGCCTCGCTATCACCCTCGATAGCGACATCAGGTTCAAAATAACTCAGGTGTGGACCACAGTCGGCACAGGCATTCGGCTCAGCATGAAAACGTCGATTATCCGGTGATTCGTATTCCTCATGGCATGGCGGACACAGTGGAAATTCATCCATGCTGGTATTGGCGCGATCATAGGGCATGGCATTGATGATGGTGTAACGCGGGCCACATTGTGTGCAGTTGATAAAGGGGTAGCGATAGCGTCGGTTGTCCGGATCGTGTAGTTCGGCTTCACAATCGGGACACAGGTACTGGTCAGGCGGCGTGTGTATCTGTGCCTCACCATCGGCCTCACTACGCATAATGAAAAAACCCTTCTTGTCCTCAGACACTCCAGGACGTTCATATTCGATTTGTGGCTCGGCAAGCGGCGGTGAATCCTGAATCAGTGCATGTCGGAAGCTATCCAGCTGTTCCTGAGCACCTTCGGCATGAATCTCCACCCGCCCTACGGTGTTACGCACCCAACCATGAATATTGTGTTCATGTGCCAGGCGGTAAACAAAGGGTCGGAAACCCACGCCCTGAACACGCCCTGTAAGAACAAGGTCAATTACCTCGATAGTCATGGGCTAACGCAGGCTATCGTCAAGCAGCGTCCCGGGGTTCACGCACTCCACCGGCCCACCAGATTCGACAGGCACCTTCATCCGATACCATGCAGGGACCAATCGGATTACGTGGCGTACAGGCGCGTCCATAGAGCTTGCACTCGTCCGGATATTTCTTACCAAGTACTACCTTGGCGCAATCACATCCGGGCGGCATCTCGCCGGCACGTTTGCGTGCGATATCTTTATAATCCGGAAATCGCTTACGCGCATCATGTGCAGCGTATTTATCTTTTAATTCAAAACCTGATTTCGGTATGACACCAACGCCCCGCCAGTTGGCATCCACAACATCTAACACCTCATCCAGATGCTTTCTGGCAGATACATTACCCTCTTCTAGTACCAGTTCGGAATAGCAGTTATCAAGAAACAAATTATCTTCTGCCCGCTGCCTGAGGGTGGAATAAAAGGATGCCAGCAGACTCTCCGGGGCAAAACCGGAAACTGCGGCAGGCAGATGATGCTTGTCCACCACGAATTTCCATTCGTTAGCGCCCATGATCGTCGCCACATGGCCGGGGGCAACCAGGCAATCGAAACCAGGGGTGTCTGAATCCAGCAACATCGCTACAGCAGGCCAGGTCAGTCGCCCGGATAACAGCACCGTAAGGTTGTCCGGCACTCCTTCAGCAAGCATGGCTGCGGTCGGCGCCGTCGTCGTTTCAAAACCGGCACAGAAAAATATGATCTGCTGATCAGGGTTTTGTTTCGCGATACTCACTGCCTCTATGGGAGAAGCAATCGGACGTATATCCGCCCCGGCCGCCTTGGCCTGTTCCAGCGAGCGTGGTTCCTTGCGTGGCACATTGACCGGTACCCGTAACATATCGCCGTAGGCCACCAGGATCACATCTTCATTCAACGCAATCTGCATGGCCTCGTGGACATCTTCTTCCGGGCAGATACAGACCGGACAACCCGGCCCGGGTATTAATTCAATATTGTCCGGTAGCGCGCCGCGCAGGCCGGCCATGGTGATCGAGCGTTCATGGCCCCCGCATACATTCATAATACGGACCTTGCCCTCTATCCCAAGCTGGC